>JBMZDT010000237.1:0-4315 GCA_049614505.1 Leucothrix sp. | reverse complement strand
CTAAAAAAGGCGTTAAAATGCTGTCTGGTTGTCAGTATTTAGGGGTTAACGAAAAAGGATTGGAACTCACCATTATGGATGAGCCTCAAACCTTAGTGGTCGATAATGTCATCATTTGTGCTGGACAATTATCAAACCGTACATTGGCCGATGAGTTGATTGCTCTCTCGCCAGAACTTGCTGTCCATGTCATTGGCGGAGCCGATGTGGCTGCGGAGCTTGATGCCAGACGAGCGATTAACCAAGCTTGCCGTTTAGCTGCTGAATGCTGACGCTTCCAGGGATATCCACGCCAGTATCTGTGATTGAGTTTGTTATTAGATATGACACTTTTTGCTATTGGCCTTAGTAGCCAAATCATTGAAAATTAAACAATCATAATAAGTAAGGTGAATGAAATGCCAGATTATAAGGCACCCCAGCGTGAGATGAAGTTTGTGCTAAATGAGGTGTTTAATCTCGAAGATCACTACCAACAGCTTCCAGGTTATGAAGAGGCAACAACTGATGTCGTTGAAGCCATTTTGGAAGAAGGTGCTAAATTCTCTGAGCGCGTACTATCGCCCTTAAATCAAAGTGGTGATCAGCAAGGTTGTACTTATGATAATGGTGTCGTAACTGCACCAGATGGCTTTAAAGAAGCCTATGAGCAATTTGTTGATGCGGGTTGGCCCTCATTGCCACATAAAGAAGAGTATGGCGGGCAAGGCTTGCCTGAATCTCTAGGCATCATCATGAATGAAATGATTGGCACCGCAAACTGGGCTTGGAGTATGTATCCTGGCTTGAGCCATGGCGCAATGGCAACGCTGGATCAACACGGTACTGATGAGCAAAAATCTACTTATTTGACCAAATTAGTCAGCGGTGAATGGACGGGTACGATGTGCCTGACTGAGTCGCACTGCGGTACTGACTTAGGGATGTTGCGCACCCGTGCTGAGCCCAATGATGACGGTAGCTACAGCCTGACAGGGACTAAGATTTTTATCTCAGCGGGTGAGCACGACCTATCCGGTAATATCGTACATATCGTTATTGCCCGTCTCCCTGATGCGCCTGAAGGCACCAAAGGTATTTCGCTGTTTATTGTACCTAAGTTTTTACCTGATGCTGAGGGTAATCGTGGGGAGCGCAATGCTGTCAACTGCGGCAATATCGAACACAAGATGGGCATCCACGGCAACGCGACCTGCGTTATTAATTTTGACGGGGCAAAAGGATTCTTAATTGGCCCACCAAATCGCGGTTTGCACTGCATGTTTACTTTCATGAATGTGGCGCGCATTGGTGTTGCTGTGCAGGGATTGGCGCATGCTGAACTAGGTTTCCAAGCTTCACTGGCTTATGCCAAAGATCGTTTGCAAATGCGGTCATTAAGTGGTGATAAGAACCCAGATGGCCCCGCCGACCCTATCATCGTACACCCTGAAGTGCGTAAGATGTTGCTAACGCAAAAAGCCATTGCGGAAGGTGGCCGTGCGCTGTGCTACCACATGGCGATGTTAGTGGATAAAACGACGCATGCTGCTGATGAAAAAGAGCGTGAAGCAGCTGATACGATGCTCGCGCTATTAACGCCCATTGCAAAAGCATTTTTGACAGAGCTTGGATTTGAAAGTGCCAATCATGGCTTACAGATTTTTGGTGGCCACGGCTACATTGCAGAGTGGGGCATGGAGCAAAATGTACGTGATTGCCGAATCTCAATGCTCTACGAGGGAACGACGCAAATTCAAGCGCTGGATTTGTTAGGCCGTAAAGTACTAATGACCCGCGGTGAGTCACTCAGAAAGTTTACCAAGGAAATACACCTGTTCTGTAAAGCTGAAGGTGGCGACAAAAAGATGAAGGAATTTATCAAGCCATTGGCAGAGCTGAATAAAGAGTGGGGCGATATTACGATGAAAATCGGTATGAAGGCGATGAAGAACCGTGATGAAGTCGGCGCGGCATCGGTGGATTATTTGATGTACTCAGGTTATGTCACGCTAGCTTATTTATGGGCACGAATGGCTAAGACGGCTCAAGCTAAATTAGCTGAAGGCACTGATGAGGAAGACTTTTACAAAGCTAAAGTCATTACGGCACGCTTCTATTTTGAAAGAATGCTGCCAAGAACACGCAGCCTAGTACCAACGATGACTTCTGGTGCAAGCAATTTGATGGATCTAGATGCTGAGATGTTTAGTTTCTAAAAATTCGCACAGAATGATTTGCAATCTCGTTATGAATGTTCGAGATAGCAAATTGAGAATGTTGTCTTAGCTGCAACATTCATATTTAAAATTAAAACTTAGACAGGAAATAATCATGAGCAATGTTGGCGATACTTTCAAAGTAATGGGTGAGCGTTTTGATTCAGATGCGGCATCGGGTGTTGATGAAGTTTTTCAATTTGATATTGATGACAGTATTTGGCATGCAGTTATTGCTGATGGCAAATGTGAGATCGTTGAAGCTGAGCACGATGACCCAAGTGTCACATTGACAATGGATGCCGAGACTTTCCAATCAGTGATGGATGGCGAGACGGATGGGATGCAGGCGTTCATGGCGGGCAAAATTCAGGCAGATGGCAATATGATGTTGGCTACGCAGTTGGCTAGTTTGTTTCCTGTAGCATAAATACATGAGGTCGTTTGCCTGCGGTGAGATTTGTGTTTTGCTCCTCCTCTCTAATCGTTTGCAACGATCAGGGTCGGGAAGTCGCTTCAACGCAAGTCTCACCGCAGGCAAACTACATTGTGCTCAAACCTGTAAATTTGGAGAAAAATCATGTTGATGGAAGGTAACTCCATTCAAGTAAAAGCGTTATATGCTGATTTGTATGAAGTCATTTTTGATAAGAAAGATAAGTCGGTTAATACGCTGGATCAGAAAACGCTAACTGAGTTGAGCGATGCGACTGAGCTATTGGCGAAACAAGATGGCATTCGTGGTGTTTTGTTTAGTAGCGGAAAAGACACTGGGTTTATTGTTGGTGCAGACATCAATGAGTTTTCTCAGATGTTTACGGTTGAAGAGGAAGTCATCGTTGAAAATCTCGGCGAGATGAATGCGATTTTCAATAGTATTGAAGACTTGCCTTGTCCAACAGTAACAGCGATTAACGGCATTGCCTTGGGGGGCGGTTTCGAACTTTGTCTTTCCACGGATTACCGGGTCATGGTGCAGGGGGCGAAGGTTGGTCTGCCTGAAGTGAAATTAGGTATTTGCCCAGGTTGGGGCGGCACGGTTCGCTTGCCACGACTCATTGGTATTGATAATGCCAATGAGTGGATTTGTGGTGGTACTGAGAACAAAGCAGATGCGGCGCTGAAAGTAGGGGCGGTTGATGCGGTGGTTGATGCCGAGACACTACGTGACTCTGCGCTAAGATTATTGAATGATTGTGCGGATGGTGTGTTTGATTACCAAGCACGTCGTACTGAGAAGCAAACGTCTGTTCATCTAAACAATATGGAACAGATGATGGCGTTTGAAAGCGCCAAAGGTGTGATTGGTGCGAAGGCTGGCCCACATTATCCATCACCTATGGCAGTATTAAAGACGATTCAAAAGTCTTGTACTAAAACACGCGAAAAGGCATTAGCAGCTGAATCTAAAACGTTTGCTAAATTAGCTAAAAACAGTGTCACTGCCTCGTTGGTCGGTTTATATCTTAAAGACCAACACGTTAAAAAAGTGTCCAAGGGTTATATCAAGTCAGCTGAGCCAGTTAAACAGGCGGCTGTACTCGGTGCAGGTATCATGGGTGGTGGGGTAGCTTACCAATCGGCTTCTCGTGGCACGCCGATCATTATGAAAGACATTAATGAAGCGGCTTTAACGTTGGGCATGGATGAGGCGACTAAGTTGCTGGGTGGCCAGTTAAAGCGTGGCCGTATTGATGCGGCTAAAATGGCCAAAGTCATTACTCAGATTACACCGACACTGAGCTACGGGGATTTTAACCGCGTTGATTTAGTAGTTGAGGCGGTTGTTGAGAATGTTAATGTCAAAAAATCTGTCTTAGCAGAAGTTGAAAAGACAATTTCAGAAGATGCTGTGCTTGCTTCTAATACCTCAACAATTTCAATCACAGAGTTAGCTACAGCACTTGAGCGTCCAGAGTCTTTCTGTGGAATGCATTTCTTCAACCCTGTGCATCGCATGCCACTGGTTGAGGTTATCCGGGGTGAAAAGACCTCAGAGGCAACGATAGCTAGAACGGTTGCCTATGCTAAAGCGATGGGTAAAACACCGGTAGTAGTCAATGACTGCCCAGGTTTCTTAGTTAATCGCGTATTGTTTCCATACTTTGGTGGTTTCT
>JBMZDT010000236.1:0-4327 GCA_049614505.1 Leucothrix sp. | reverse complement strand
GGAGCGGTAGTTCAGCTGGTTAGAATACCTGCCTGTCACGCAGGGGGTCGCGGGTTCGAATCCCGTCCGCTCCGCCAATAAAAAAGCAAAGATTTTACTTGCAGTAGAAAAAAAAGTCGTCATAATACGCGACTCGTTCGACGGGTGATTAGCTCAGTTGGTAGAGCGCCGCCCTTACAAGGCGGATGTCAGGAGTTCAAGTCTCTTATCACCCACCACGGAGCGGTAGTTCAGCTGGTTAGAATACCTGCCTGTCACGCAGGGGGTCGCGGGTTCGAATCCCGTCCGCTCCGCCAGTATTTAAGAAAAGGATGCTTCTAAAGCATCCTTTTTTTTGCCTGAAATAAACACACTGACGTTCCTTGATCGCCTTGATTTTATTGGTACGAACCCATTCAATCAGGTATCATTCCAGCCGTATAATATCAATCAAATTTATAGAGAAATCATGCTTCAAACAATTAATGACAAAGCGAAGGGTTGGGTTGCGTACGCAATCGTTATTTTCATCAGTATTCCTTTTATGTTATTCGGCATTGGCTCTTATTTGGACGGTGGTGAAAAGGTTGTTGCAGCAACTGTTAATGGTGAAGAAATACCAACCTCTTCGTTAACGACAGCAGCACTGCAACAGAAACAGCGTCTGCAATCAATTTACGGTGGCAACCTACCGCCACAGTTTGATGACCGCGCAATTAGACAACAGGTCGTAGATAACCTAGTTAGTCGTGAGTTATTGAAGCAATCAGTTGATGCAAATGGCTACCGTGCGAGTGATGCTGAGGTTGGTGAGTCTATTCGCAATATTCCAACGTTTCAGAAAGATGGTAAGTTTGACCAAACAACTTACCAGCAGTTATTAACGGCGAACCGTCTTAATGCAGCAACATTTGAGCAGCAGACACGTGATGATTTAACACTTCAGCAAATGACGCAGGCGGTGTCTTCAAGTGGCCTAGTGCCTAAGCAAGAAGCGGAGTTATATCAATCATTAGTTGAGCAAGAACGTAGTGGTAAAACCTACACCATTAGGGCTGAGTCTCACAAATCACAGGTCGTTCCTGATAAAGAGAAAATTGCAGCATTTTATAAAGAAAATACAGCCTTGTTCATGACAGATGAGCGAGTAAAAGTAGATTACTTATTGGTTGACCAAGACAAGATTGCTGAGGGGATTGAGGCCAGTGATGAGCAGCTTCAGCAATACTATGAAGACAATGCTACTGACTATCGTACTGAAGAACAGCGCAAAGTGTCTCATATCTTGGTTTCTACTGACAAGCACGGTAAAGAAGGTGCTGAAAAGCGTGCAGGGGATTTATATGCACAAATCACTGCCAAAGAGAAAACGTTTGAGGAGCTAGCACAAAAAGAATCTGATGATACCTTGGCGGCAGATAAAGCGGGTGACATGGGCTTTCTTGAGTTGCGCGATATGAGCCCGGCGTTTGCTGAGGCAGCGGGTAAATTAAAAGTAGATGAGATTAGTGCACCCGTTTTAACACCCGCAGGCTATGAAATTATTAAGCTGGCTGAGATCAAGCCAGAAGTCATTCCAGAATTTGCCGCAGTCAAAGAGAGAGTTGAAAAATCTTATCAAACAGCTGAAGCTGGCAAAATATTCATCGAAAAAATCGAGGCACTTCGGACAGCAGCTTTTGAAAATGATGGAAGCCTTGACCCAGCAGCCACGGCAATCAATGCAGAAATTACAACGTCTGACTGGATTAGTCGAAAGGGTGGTGAGGGTATTGGTAAAGAAGCTAAGGTGCGCCAAGCCGCTTTTTCTAATGAAGTTGTCACTGAGCGTTTTAACTCTGCTCTTATTGAGTTAAGCCCCATTAAAGCACTAGTGGTACGTTTAAATACTCACGAAGATGCTGCTGCAAAGCCGTTAGCGGATGTTGAAAAAGAAGCATCTGATGCCTACATTGCTGCTGAGTCGCGTAAATTGACACTAGCTAAGGGTGAAGCATTGCTAGCGGATTTACAAAAATCGAATGACTGGAAAGCGCTGGAAACTATCCCAGAGTTGAACGTTGAAGACGTAAAAGCCTTTGATCAACTCAAGCGTAATGACCGAAAGTCGTCTCCTCAAGTTGTTGCTGAGGTTTTTAGAATGTCTGCCTCTGAGGGTGACAACAAAAGTGCTTTTTCAAACATTATCTCTCCTAATGGTGACTACATCATTGTGGGTTTGAGTAAGGTTGTGAATGGTGCGACTGAGGTGAGTACGGGTGGTTTAGCCAGCTTTAAAGCAGAGCTTGCACGCCGTGAACAAGATGCTTTGCTAAAAGCCATGCGTGAGCAGGCTGAGGTAGTCATTAATCAGTCAGCGTTAGATAACTAATTCGAAACTTTTGAAAAGCCTCCTTAGTGACTGTTTGCTAAGGGGGCTTTTTTGTATGAACCGGGACGTAATATGAAAGTGCATCTTAAAGCCTTAGGTTGTCGCTTAAATGAAGCAGAGCTAGAGCAGTGGTCGCATACTTTTCGTGGCAAAGGTCATGCAATGGTGACTGACCATGAAGAAGCGGATGTGGTGGTACTGAATACTTGTGCGGTAACGGCGGATGCTGGGAAAAAATCGCGCAAGCTAATGAACCGCTTGTACCGAGAAAACCCTGAAGCGAAGTTAGTTGTGAGCGGGTGCTATGCAACATTAGAAGCTGATAAAGTCGCTGAGCATCTAGGGGTTGATTTAGTAGTGCCTAATCCGCAAAAAGATCAGTTACCACAAATGGTGATGGATAAATTTGCGGGTAATACCATGCCCTTGATTGCGATGGAGCCTGGCGAAAGCAGCTTGTTCTCTCGTGGGCGACAGCGTGCGTTCATCAAAATTCAGGACGGTTGCCGCTATCGTTGTACTTTCTGTATTGTGACAGTTGCCAGAGGTGAGGAACGTAGCCGTACAGTCAGTGATATTATTAATGAAGTTCAGCGGCTTCAAACACAAGGCATTCAAGAAATTGTTCTGACGGGTGTGCATGTTGGTGGCTATGGTAGTGATCTTGATACGTCTCTGTACCAACTGGTTAAAGCTATCTTGGATGAAACTGATATTCCGCGCATTCGTTTTGCATCGGTTGAACCGTGGGATTTGCCAGAGGAATTCTTTGGATTGTTTGAAAATGCACGCCTGATGCCGCATATGCACTTACCACTGCAAAGTGGTAGCGATACGGTGCTTAGGCGCATGTCACGGCGCTGTAAAACCGCTTCTTTTAGGGAGTTGGTAGAGCAGGCAAGGCGCAGCATTGCTGGGTTTAATGTGACCAGCGATATTATCGTTGGCTTTCCAGGTGAGACAGAAGCAGAGTGGCAGCAAACACTAGAATATGTGGAATCTATTGGTTTTGGCCACACGCATATATTTTCTTATTCACCGCGTGAAGGGACAAAAGCTTCGCGTCTGGAGAATCCTGTTGCAGATTTAGTAAAAAAACAGCGCAGTATTGAAATGCACCAACTAGCGGAACGACTCAAACAACAGTTTGCTGAGGCGCAGCTTGGCAACCAAGTGCCTGTGTTGTGGGAGCGCCAAAAACAAGACGGTGGTTTAGCCAAATACACAGGATACACCCCAAACTTCATGAAAGTTGAAACTTCTGTTAGTAATACGGTCTTATTGGAGAACCGTGTCGTGGATACTACTTTAGATGCGTACGATGCAGATAAACAGTCTTTAATAGGAAGCGTAAAATGAAAACTAACCGGGGTAGATTGCTTATTAGCCTGTTGCTAATGATGTGTTTTCTCATAGGGTGTACTGAGAAAGAAGCGACCCCTGAGTCTGTGGCAGGTGAATTCTGGCAGGCGGTTATTGATAAAGACATGGAAAAAGCCAAAAACATGGCGACTTGGGATAGCGTGGATTACCTTAAGTATATCCGTTCAGGGCAGTTAAAGCCCGAACGCTATGAGTTAGGTGAGGTGATGAAAAGTGACAGAGCGGCTATTATTGAGACGATGTTGTATTCGCAGCCAGAAGGAACGGCTAGTGTAAAAATTCCAGGCAAGACCGCGTTGGTTAGTACTGAGCATGGCTGGCGTGTAGACTTGAAGCAAACCATTGGGAGCACTTTAAAAGAAACGGTTGGTACGGTGTTCGATCAGCTGAATGGTTTGATGCAGGAGGGCTTGAAAGGCTTTGATAAGCAGTTGTCTGATTCGGTCAAAGAGATTGGTAAGGCTTTGGAAAAAAGCGCTGAAGAGCTGCGTGATGAATTATCTAAGCAACCCTTCAATAATCGTCCGCAGTCAGATTTAACCATTCCTGAAGGCCAACGCATTTAGTTGGCTCATAGCTGAATAAACTCAGTTT
>JBMZDT010000235.1:0-4345 GCA_049614505.1 Leucothrix sp. | reverse complement strand
GCCAATATTACCTTCCTGAATAAGATCTAAGAACTGCAAACCACGGTTGGTGTATTTCTTTGCGATAGAAATAACCAAACGCAAGTTAGCCTCAACCATTTCTTTCTTTGCACGGCGGGCTTTGGCCTCACCCACAGAAACACTGCGGCTTATGTCTTTAATCTGAGGAATTGATAGACGTGTTTCATTCTCAATTCTTATTAGCTGCTTCTGTAGTTTGATAATGTCATCAGCATAAGGCGCGAGTGCCTCATTCAACTCAGGCTTGGCAGCCATTGTGTTGGGCAACCATTCAAGGTTGGTTTCATTTTGTGGGAACGTTTTGATGAAGTCACGGCGTTGCATCCCCGCTAAATCAATACATAAGCGCATGATCTTGCGCTCATAGCCACGAATCTGCGAAATAATGGCGCTAAGTTGTCCACCCAAGCTGTCGATAATAGGCTGCGTAAACTTAAATTCGAGAATTTTTCGTGCCTGCGCTACACGAATCTTGGCATAGGCTGCCATGTCTTCGTCGTCACGCGCCTTGCACGCTTCTTCATACAGTGCTTTAAGCTCAAGAAACTTCTGTCTGGCTTCCTCTGGATCTGGGCCAGTATCAATTTCAGCTTCGTCTACGTCATCATCGTCTTCATCTGACCCTTCAGCATCATCATCACCGTCAGCTTTTTCCTCATCGGCATCATCGTCCGCTTCTTCCACGACAACAACGGGCGGTGGTGGTGGAATAGCATGACGATCCGCATCTGGATCAACAAATGAGTTAACTACGTCCGTTAAACGCACTTCTTCTAATTCGATCTTTTCGAACTTATCAAGTACATACTCGGCGGATGCAGGATAATCCGCTAAAGAAGTCAGCACTTCGTAAAGGCCTTCCTCAATGCGAATAGCAATCTGGATTTCACCTTCACGGGTTAAGAGCTCAACGGTACCCATCTCACGCATGTACATGCGAACTGGGTCGGTCGTGCGTCCAAAGTCAGTTTCAACACTGCTTAATGCTGCCGCAGCCTCTTCAGCCGCATCATCATCAGCATCTACCGCTTCATCGCCCAACGTCAAACTGTCTTCATCAGGTGCTTTTTCAAACACCTTAATACCCATGTCATTAATCATCCGCACGATATCTTCAATCTGTTCTGGATCGACAATCGTGTCTGGTAAATGATCGTTTACTTCAGCATAAGTAAGGTAGCCCTGCTCCTTACCTTTTGAAATCAACGTTTTAAGACTGGATTTTTGCTTCTCTTGTCCACTCATGCAACTGAGTTCCCGCAAAAAAGTTAATCGGCCATATTAACACACCAAGGTGAGTTACATGCAATACTTCAAACCATTTATATTAAAATGGAATGTTAAGTTAGTTAGTTTTTGAGATAGACAGCTGATCAGTTAGGAATCTCATATCCCCTTGTTCCTGAAGTGATAGGCCATCGGTACTTTGTTTGTGCAGAAGTCGCTCAATTTGACGCTCCCGCGATTGTTTTTCTATTGCCAGCAGGCAATCTTTAAATTCTAGTGTCAACACTTCATCATTTTCAGTATTAGGCTGCCACTTCATTAGTTGCAACAACTCAGTTCCCAGTTCAGAATGACGACACCTCTCCAGCAGCGCTATTGCATTAATATGCGGACTCTCTTCGAAGTATTCAATAAGTATTGCTAATAAATCTGTACCGGGAAGGTTGGTAAAAGCAATCTGTTCAGGGTCTTTGACCATGTTTACTAGAGAAGGTTTATTAATTAACAATACGCAAGCATATTTAATTGGCGTATGTTTAACCGAACGATCATAGGTTCCGCCGCGCTGAGCTGGTACCAATGCTGACTCATTTCTCCCTGACAGCCGCCGTAATATCGTCGCTTTTTCCACTGATGTTAGTGTTGCAATATCCTGTATTAACTGGTCTTTTAACAAAATATCGGGCACTGCCTTAAGTAAATCCAGCGCCTTCGTCAAAAAGCGTGCCCTACCCTCATTCGTTGTAATATTAAACTGATAACCCAGCGCCTCAGTAAAATACGCACTGAGTGACGTCGCCTCGGCAAAAGACGCTTCAAATGCCTCTTTACCAATACGCCGAACCAGACTATCGGGGTCCTCGCCATCTGGCAAAAACATAAACCGTATTTCTTTGTCATCCTTCAGAATAGGCAAGGCATTGGCTAATGCTTTCCAGGCAGCATCCTTACCTGCTCGATCCCCATCAAAGCAGAAAATAATCTCAGGCACTGTTCGATATAGTATCTCTATATGCTGAGTCGTTGTTGCCGTACCCAACGTAGCAACGGCATAGGTAATATCAAACTGTGCCAGCGATATCACATCCATATAGCCTTCAACAACCACCATGCGCTCCAGTTTACGCGTGGCCTGCCTAGCCTCGTACAGTCCATAAAGCTCATTGCTTTTATGAAATAACGATGTTTCTGGTGAGTTAATATATTTCGGCGAATCTTCAGGGCTCATCACACGCCCACCAAACCCAATCACCTGTCCCTTGCGATTGCGAATCGGGAACATAATACGATCGCGGTAACGATCGTAACTACCCCCATTATCTTTACTAATGGCCAACCCAGAATCGATAATCTGCTCAGGGCGATAACGTGGCGATAAATGATTAATCACTGCATCCCAAGATTTTTGGGAATAACCGACCCCATAAGCTTTTGCTATTTCCCCACTCAGATCACGCTGCTTGAGATATTCAATCGCAATAGATGTGTTCTTGAGTTGCTGCTGGTAGTAGGTACTCGCCTCTTGCATCAAGTCGATCAGGCTTTTGGTATGCTGTTGCTGCTGAGGGCTTCGCTGCTTACCCTCCTCTCTAGGCACCTCCATACCCATCGTGGATGCCAGTGACTCAATCGCTTCAACAAAATCAAGGTGCTCGTACTCCATGAGGAAATTGACCGCTGAACCGTTCACGCCGCAGCCAAAGCAATGGTAAAACTGTTTATTTTGGCTAACGGTAAATGAAGGGGTCTTTTCGTTATGAAACGGGCAGCAAGCTTGGTATTCCTTACCGTGCTTTTTTAATGGCACACGGGCATTAATCACATCTACGATATCGCAGCGAGCAAGGAGTTGATCAATGAATTCTCTTGGGATTAATCCGGCCATCGATTAGAGAGGTTGCTTTGGATTGGGGTATCTTACTTTAAATGAGAGGGGGTCTGGTGGAATTTTTCTTAGACGTCGTTTCGAGGTCGATAACGCAATTCGCTCACTCAGCCTGCGGCTGAAATGATTCGCTGAATTATGTTCTCAACCTCTTCACTTAGATCGGCTCACGAATAAACTTTAGCCGGTAACTGGACAGGGATATGAAAACTTCCTGCAATTTGACTTCACAGTCTCAAGCGGTCGAATTTGTATCAAACTGATCAAGCTACAGCCAACCAGAAGCTTCTGAACAACTGTTCGGAAGGAACTTGCGATGTAACCATATTTATGGTTACTCGATAAGCGAAGATGTAACACAGACAAGCATGCTTCCTCGAAGCACATTTTAGTGAGCCAGCATTTGGAACTCGCATAGAACTAGTGAAGGGGCCGATAGCATCATTCGGCGAATCATTTCAGCGGAACGCTGAGTGAGCGAATGATGCTATCGGCTCCGAAACGGAAAGACTACCGAGGTAAAACAGAACTACCCATTAGATACTCATCAATCGCCCGCGCACATTGACGCCCCTCACGAATAGCCCAAACCACCAGCGACTGCCCACGACGCATATCACCCGCCGCAAACACCTTATCAATCGAGGTGTAATAAGCTCTTCTACCGTCAGTATCACCCTGAACATTTCCACGAGGATCAAACTCAACACCCAAGTCCGTCAACATATTCTCATGTACAGGATGCAAGAAACCCATTGCCAGCGTCACAATATCGGCAGGCAATACAAAGTCAGAACCTTCAATTTCGCCTAACTTCCACCGACCGTTATCGTCCTTCGTCCATTCCACTTCAACACAGTTTATGGCTTTTACATTGCCCTCACCATCATCGACAAATGACTTGGTCGAAACTGAGAACTTACGCACTGCCCCCTCTTCCTGCGAAGTCGAGGTGCGGAATTTATTCGGCCAATCAGGCCACACCAGTTGCTTATCTTCCTCTGCAGGCGGCACAGGCATGATTTCTAACTGAGTAACAGAAAGCGCGCCATTACGGGTCGAAGTACCAATACAGTCAGAACCCGTATCACCACCACCGATAACCACAACGTGCTTACCTTCCGCTGAAATAACGTTTTCTTTTCCATGAATACCCTGCACAAATTTCGTGTTCGCTTTCAGGTAATCCATCGCAAAGTGCACACCATTTAG
>JBMZDT010000234.1:0-4352 GCA_049614505.1 Leucothrix sp. | reverse complement strand
TATTTTAGAACATAGTCATTGGGTGCAAGTAATAGGAGCGTGCTGTCATGTTCATGACCATGCAAGGTTCTCAACCATGTGTTTAGCTCTAGATCAGGTAAATCATTTTCCAGCAGCTTTAGGCAGTTGGTCCATAGCATAGTGAAAGTCCATCTCCAAGGGTAAGCATTGTTTGAGCAGGGTCTGTAAGTCTACTAGATATTGGCTTTTATCCACAATGGAAAATTAACATTATTTTATAAATGGAACTTGCAAGCAATGTAAGCTTATGTTTTTAAATGATTTAATCATTAATTGACACTACCACCAAAATTAATTGATTAAAAAACAACCAATAAATACTAACAGATCACTTCCTCTTGTGAGTGAGTCTATTAAAGATCAAGGAGTTAGCTTGCTTGACCAAGCTAAAATGGAAAAACAAAACCATAAAGTGGCCCTGTGAACAAGCAATAGAGCAAATAACAGGATAGCGTGTTAATAACATGTGGATAAAATAAATATTCGACTTATCCACAATTCATCAACATGTTATTCGCACAGTAAACATAAATGATACAAATCAAATCAAAAGCTAAGTGATTGCTATAACAATGAAAAATTAAGTAATCCACAATATTATCGCTGCTCTATTATTGCTTTTAATTTTATATATAAATGCTTATGGTTATAAGCAACGCAACCCTCAAACTGTTCTGAAATCAAGCGCTGACAAATCTGAATAAAAACATTGACATTAAGTTCGTGCTAGATTATTTTCTTCGCCCTTCCGCTATGCTATGACGATGTGTGTTAGCAAGTGTTAATACTGTAGAATTTTAGGTTTACTCAAATGAAAAGAACATTCCAACCCAGCAATCTAAAACGCGCTCGTACACATGGCTTCCGTGCACGCATGAGTACTGTTGGCGGACGTAAGGTTATTAAAGCCCGTAGAGCTAAAGGCCGCGCTGTACTTTGCCCTTAAGCTTCGAGCTGATTGACAGGCTTAATCAATCCTATGACAGGACAAGCGTTTAGCCGAGATTATCGTTTACTTAAAGTTGCAGACTATCAATATGTGTTTGCAAACGCTAGACGGTTCGGCAATCCAAACTTTACCCTGTTAGTGAGAACAAATAGCCTAGGCTACCCACGCCTTGGCTTAGCTATTGCGAAGAAAAATGTCAAGCTAGCGGTTGATAGAAACCGTATCAAAAGACTCATTCGAGAAAGCTTCAGACATAAAACCACAACCTTACCATCAGTAGATATCATTGCCATGTGTCGTACGGGCGCGGTAGAATTGCCCAGCTCAGAAATACGCGCGCAACTGGATACACAGTGGCGATACATTTGCAAAAAACTCCAAGGATAGTCCATGGAACAACAACGCCCTCTTCTCTACCTTATGCTGGGCTTTATTGCCTTTATGATTTGGTCAACTTGGGAGCAACGTAATTACGTACCGCCAGCGCCAATCACCCAAAACCAAGGCAATAGTGTCAACATCCCTAATGCTAGTAATCCTGCAAATGCTATCAACCAACCGGATGTACCTCAGACACAAAACCTTCCTTCAGCAGGCGCTGTGCAGGCAACACCAGGTGTTAGTGGAAAATCGATACGCATAAAAACCGATGTATTGGATTTGCAAATTAGCTTAACGGGAGGAACGATCCTTCAGGCAGATCTGCTCACCTACCCCATCAGTCTTGATGAGCCGAATGTTCCTGTGCGTGTTCTTGATATGGAAAAGACCTATGCTGCACAATCAGGTCTAGTTGCAACAGATGGTCTACCAGAAACTGCCCCAAATCATTATGCTGAATTCACAACAACCCAAACAGAGTTTGATTTAGGGAGTGATGCGCAGTTGAGTGTCCCGCTTACCTGGATTGGTAAAAATGGTTTAAACGTTGTTAAAACCTTTACCTTTAAGCGTGGCAAGTTTTTAGTTGATGTAGAACAAACTGTTAATAACACCTCAGGTACAACATGGACAGGTAGTGAATACCATCAACTGACTCACGGTACGCCTAAAGACACGGGTATGGGACTTACCTCAGTATCCTATGTTGGTGGGGCTTATTATGATGATAAATATGTCAAAGTAGACTTTGGTGATATCCAAAGTGAAAATCTAAAAACAACCATCCAAGGCGGTTGGGCAGCCATGCTAGAACACTACTTCATTAGTGCATGGATTCCAGGGCCTGAAGCCACTAATAATTACTATACTAAATTTGTTCCCAACCGCAGCAGCCATATTTTAGGTGTCAGTTCACCATTGCTTACTGTGCCTGATGGTAAAGCGGGGACATTTAGAAGTCAGTTCTACGTTGGCCCCAAGACACAAAACAATCTTGAAGTCATGTCGCCTGGCCTTGAATTGACTGTAGACTACGGAATTTTCAGTTTTGTTTCCAAACCTATTTTTTGGATGATGAACTTAATCCAGTCCATAGTAAGCAACTGGGGCTGGACTATCATCCTCATGACAATGTTAATCAAGTTGATTTTCTTCTGGCCTTCAGCGGTGAGCTACCGCTCTATGGCAAAAATGAAAAAGCTTGGGCCCAAGATTAAAGAGATAAACAATAAGCATAAGAATGATCCTGCGGCTAAGCAAAAAGCGACAATGGAGTTTTACCGTAAAGAAAAAATTAATCCGCTGGGTGGTTGTCTGCCGATTTTGATCCAAATGCCCGTCTTTATGGGACTGTATTGGGTACTTTTAGAAAGTGTAGAGCTACGTCAAGCCCCTTGGATTTTATGGTTTAAAGACCTGTCAGTTATGGATCCTTACTATATCTTGCCACTGTTAATGGGCGCCAGTATGTATATCCAGCAGCGCTTAAATCCACCGCAAATGACAGATCCAATGCAGCAGAAAATTTTCCAATTCTTGCCATTGGTATTCACCATTATGTTCCTATGGTTCCCAGCAGGTTTGGTACTGTACTGGGTAGTCAACAACATCTTATCGATCGCACAGCAGTACGTGATTACCAAAAAGATAGTAGGGGATTCTGCCCCAGTCCTTAGCTAGTCACACGTTCTATGTATATCAACGACACTATCGCGGCCATTGCCACACCGGCTGGCCGCGGTGGGGTTGGTATCATTCGCCTCTCCGGCCCAAAAGCACCTGATATCGCTGATGTGATGCTGGGCAATATTCCTAACGCTAATCATGCTGTTCATCGTCAGTTTTTGGGTAAAGATGGGCGGATTATTGATGATGGCATAGCACTCTACTTCCCTGCCCCAAATTCTTTCACAGGTGAAAATGTCCTTGAACTACAAGGTCATGGTGGCAAGATTGTCATGGATATGTTGCTACAGGCCTGCCTTCAGTATGGAGCACGTTTGGCCAAGCCTGGCGAGTTTTCTGAACGAGCTTTTTTAAATGACAAACTGGATTTAGCCCAAGCCGAAGCTATTGCAGATCTCATTGACAGTAGCAGTGAGCAAGCCGCTAGATCAGCACTTCGTTCATTACAAGGTGATTTTTCAAGTGCAGTCAATGCCCTACTCACACAGATCACTGAACTGCGCATGTATGTTGAGGCAGCACTGGATTTCCCAGAGGAAGAAATTGATTTTCTAGCAGATCAACGGGTGTTGGATCGACTTGAAAATATTCAAAGCCAGCTGGCTGATATCTTTAATAAAGCCCGCCAAGGTAGTCTGCTACGTGAAGGCATGCAGCTAGTCATTGTAGGCAAGCCCAATGCCGGTAAATCAAGCTTACTCAATGCACTAGCTGGGCAAGAAACAGCAATTGTTACTGAGTATGCTGGCACCACGCGTGATGTGTTACGCGAATCTATTAATCTTGATGGAATGCCTCTACACATAATCGATACCGCAGGGCTTCGGGAAAGTAATGACCCGGTCGAACAAATCGGCATTGAGCGTGCTTGGCAAGCCGTCGAGAAAGCTGACCAGATATTGTTTTTAGTGGACGATACCGATCCAGCCGATGAAGAAAATGAGGCTTTAATAGCCAAGCTCCCTGAACACTTACCTCGCCTGACTGTTCATAACAAAATAGATAAAAGTGGGCATGCAGCAGGTCTACATGACGATGCACTTTATATTTCCGCAAAGCAGCACATTGGCATTGATGCTTTGCGCGACGTGCTTAAGCAAAGAATGGGTTATCAAGCTGACAGTGAAGATTTGTTTATCGCCCGGCGTCGTCATTTACAGGCATTGGAAGAAACTCAGCAAGCGGTAGATCGTGCCAATGAACAGCTAACAATATTCAATGCGGGTGAATTAATGGCTGAAGAGCTGAGGTTAGCTCAAGATGCGCTGGGTCAAATCACGGGAAAATTCACACCCGATGACCTGTTAGGCGAGAT
>JBMZDT010000233.1:0-4354 GCA_049614505.1 Leucothrix sp. | reverse complement strand
CTTATATGACACAGGTGTACTTACAGCCTGTTACTGATATCGTATTTTTATTGCTGCTGATTTTTTTCCAGCGGTGGGCTCCATTCTGGTATGGGTTTACTGCTAGGGTTGCCCATTATTTTGCAAAACGTCTTACGGCCAGGGCAGATATCTCTAATGATTACCGCCATGGCCATCACCTGCTTATTAGGGATTGAGTTTTTTATGTTGCAGCAAGCAACACGAAGTGACTCAGACTTATCTTATGCAGGTATCCTGACATTCTTTATTTTTTCAGCCTCTTGGCTACTAGGGAAGTGGTTTGAGAAGGCATCACTGACGGCTGAATTAGCCAAACGCCGTGGCGTGGATCTGGCGAATATGTCGCAGCTGAACCAATCGATTTTGGATCAGCTACAGACGGGTATTCTGGTCGTTGAGAAAAAGGGGGTCATTCGGCACATGAACCCAACGGCTTGGGATATGCTGGGTCGTCCACCTGACTGGCGTAGTAAACCGTTACGTGATTTTGCACCTGAACTCAATGCGCACTTTATGCACTGGGTAAACAATGTTTGCCCTAAAGTAGTGAGCTATGACATCAAGCATTGGCGCACCACCGAGCTGAGTTTCCGGCTGTCTCAGCTAGGTACTCGGTCAAATGGGGCCACGCTAGTTTACTTAGAAGATACCAGTGCGCAGCGTGAGAAACAGCAGGGCGTAAAAATGGCCTCACTCGGTCAGCTGACGGCCAATATCGCTCATGAAATTCGTAATCCTCTGGGGGCAATTAGCCACGCGGCCCAGCTACTATCAGAGTCGCCTGAGCTAACAAAGCCAGATCATCGAATGGTGCAAATCATTCAAGAAAACTCCAAGCGAATGAATACCACGATTGAAAGCGTCCTCAACCTTTCAAGAAAGCGTGAGGCATCGCGTGAAAACATTGCGCTCAGCAGCTGGTTGCAAAAATTTCGGGAAGACTTTGTTAGGCAGTCTGGGCTGACCATGAAGCAGATCAATTTTTATGTTGATCCTTCTGATGCGCAAATACAGTTTGATCCTAATCATTTCGACCAAATTATGTGGAATTTATGCCGTAACGCTGAAAAGTATGCGCATGAAGATTCATCAAAGCTGCGGTTGGATATTCAGTGTATGCAGCCAGCGCATACGCGAGATCTTATTTTAAGCGTCATCGATAACGGTGTGGGGATTACTGAAGTGGGCCAAGAGCGATTATTTGAGCCATTTTACACCACGAGTACAAAAGGCACGGGCCTTGGTTTGTTTATGGCGAGGGAACTTTGTTTAAGTAATGGCGGAAATCTAGAGTACGTTCAGCTTAGAGGGCAGGGGAGTTGTTTTAGAATCGTATTTGCTCACCGGAAAAATAGTTAACAACAAAATACCAGAGAAACGTTATGGCACAGCAAAAAGTCCTCGTCATTGATGACGAACCCGATATTCGTGAACTGCTGGAAATCACGCTGTTGCGCATGGGTTTGGATACTGCGACCGCAGGCTCTGTTAAAGAAGCTTTGCTAGCCATTCAGTCCTTTCAGCCGGATTTATGCCTAACGGATATGAAGCTGCCAGACGGCACAGGGCTCGATATTGTGCGCTATATACAGCGTGACTACACGCATATTCCAGTGGCTGTCATCACCGCTTTTGGCAGTATGGAGTCTGCGGTTGAAGCATTGAAAGCAGGTGCTTACGACTTTGTGTCTAAACCAGTCGACCTGAGCAAGCTTAGGGACTTGGTGCAAACCGCGTTGACATTGTCTGGCCAAATACCCGAAGCATCTAGTGGCACCAAAGTATTAAAATCCGACACGGGGCAAAGCGCGATTATTGGTGAGTCAGAGGCCATGAAGCGCTTGAATGCAACCATTATAAAGTTAGCGAGGAGTCAGGCTCCTGTGTTTATTCATGGTGAGTCAGGTAGTGGTAAGGAGTTGGTTGCTAATGAAATTCACAACCGTAGCCCGCGTGCTAAGGGCAGTTTTACTCCGGTCAACTGTGGCGCGATTCCAGAAAACTTAATGGAAAGCGAGTTCTTCGGTCACAAAAAAGGCAGCTTTACTGGCGCCGTTGAAGATAAAAAAGGATTGTTCCAAGCCGCTCACAAAGGCACTCTATTTTTAGATGAGGTGGCTGATTTGCCGCTGGGTATGCAGGTTAAACTGCTGCGTGCTATACAGGAAAAAGCGATTAAGCCGGTTGGAGGGACAGAGGAACTGCCTGTTGATATTCGTATTTTGAGCGCGACCCATAAAGATTTGGAAAAAGAGGTTGAGGCCGGTAATTTTCGCCAAGATCTGTACTATCGACTGAATGTGATCAAGTTGGATGTGCCGCCATTACATCAGCGCGGTGGTGATATCGAGTTGCTGGCACATTTTTTCCTGAAGCTGATTGCAGAGCGTTGGGAATTACCAAAAATCAAGCTGTCTGATGCGGCAATGAGTCGGCTTAATACCTACCCATTTCCGGGTAATGTGCGTGAATTAGAAAATATTTTAGAGCGTGCTTCAACACTGTGCGAACACAATGTTATCCAGCCAGAGGATTTGCAGCTGCCAGAAACCAGTCCAGTGATCAAAACAGCTGAAGTCATGAAGGCCAAGATAGCCGCTCATCCGGCGTGGCAGGCGAATAACGAAGAAGACACTGAAAAGAGTCAAATCCTTGAGGCACTGGAGCAAACCCGCTGGAATCGAACAGCCGCTGCCAAGCAATTAGGTATGACTTTCCGGCAGTTACGCTATCGCATCAAAAAATATGAACTGGATGATGTTGGCTAAGGGGTTTTTCTCTGAGGGTTTTTTAATAGCGCTTGTTTTTTCATAAGCCATCCGGTAGCTTGTACACGCTTACACAACGTGGAACAGGGCTCTGCTGGATGGCACCAAACGTATTACAGATTGATAACATCAAGAAAAGATTTGGTGACTTGGAAGTATTGCACGGACTGTCACTGGAAGCAGAAAAGGGTGATGTAATTTCACTGATTGGCTCTTCTGGCTCTGGTAAGTCAACCTTCCTACGCTGCATTAATTTATTAGAAATCCCTGATCAGGGTGATATCTCGCTGTCTGGCGAGCTAATCAAACTCAATACTAATCGGGCAGGCCTTCGTTCTCCCGCTGACCCCAAGCAAGTGCAGCAGTTGCGCTCGCGTATCGGTATGGTATTCCAGCAATTCAATCTTTGGTCGCACATGACGGTGTTAGAAAATGTCATGGAGGCACCAGTACGCGTTCAGGGATTAGCTAAAGCAGAAGCTAAAGATACCGCGCTTGAGTTTCTGGAAAAAGTCGGTATTGAGGACAAACAAGATACTTATCCTGCGTTTATGTCAGGTGGCCAGCAGCAGCGTGCAGCCATTGCACGTGCGCTCGCGATGCGGCCAGACGCGATTCTGTTTGACGAGCCGACATCCGCATTAGACCCTGAGCTTGTGGGTGAAGTGCTAGGCGTTATGCGGCAGTTGGCTGAAGAAGGCACCACCATGATTGTTGTGACGCATGAAATGGCGTTTGCCCGTGATGTGTCTAACAAGGCGATCTTCTTACATCAGGGGTTGATTGAGGAGCAAGGGCGTCCTTCGGATCTGTTCAACTCACCGAAGTCAGAACGATTGCAACAATTTCTTTCAAATACGGCGGCCTAGCCCACCAGTCGTATTGTTATTCTCTAAAACTGGGTGAACTGAGGAGTTCAAAAATGAAAAAATTATTATTGACTATGGTGTTGGCTGCTTTTGCCAGTACAGGGGTTGCAGCAGACAAAGTACGTTTTGGTACGGAAGGCGCTTATGCTCCATGGAATTTCATGGATGACAACGGCAAATTAGCAGGGTTTGAAATTGAGTTAGGTGCTGAGCTATGCCGACGTGCTGAACTTGAGTGTGAGTTCGTTGTGAACGAGTGGGATTCAATTATCCCTAACCTGATGGCGGGTAACTACGATGTCATCATGGCAGGCATGTCAGTCACTGATGAGCGTAAGAAAACGGTGATGTTCAGTGATGAGTACTATCCTGCTGACCCATCACGCTACGCGGCTGCAAAAGGTGATGAGTTTGACTTTACTAGCCTAAAAGGTAAAAAGATTGGCGCACAGGGTGCGACCGTTCAGGCGACTTACCTAGAAGCAAACCTAAAAGAAGGCAACACGATTAAGCTTTATGAAAAGCCAGATCAATCAGTTGCTGATTTAGCCGCGGGTAACATTGACCTGCTACTAGCAGATGACAGCTTCTTAAAGCCTGTCGTTGAAGGTTCTGCGGGTAATATCGTATTTGTTGGCCCTGGCGTACAGATTGGTGGTGGAGTTGCATTGGGTATGCGTCCAAAAGACACAGAGC
>JBMZDT010000232.1:0-4359 GCA_049614505.1 Leucothrix sp. | reverse complement strand
CATTGGACAGATGGATCTTGAAAGAAATATTGGAGAGGTTTGTTGTTCCATTGTTTTTGACCGTCACATCAGCCGAAAACTGCTGACCTGCCGATAGGCTATCTGACGAAGCATTGATTGCCGTTATCCCAATATCGGTTGTAGCTGACTGGATCATTGCAGGACTATCATCATCCCACCAATGGCAAGCTGATAGGGTACTTGCCAAACAAACTAACAGAGCATACTTTACGCATTTCATAATAATTACCCTCGGAATAGATTATTAATATCATCTGCAATAAAGTGACAAGCAGATTAAATAACCGTAGTTAAGGGAGAATTATTTGATGGGGTAAGAACGACAGGCGGTATCGTTTTAATCTTAGATGGGTGCTTTGGGGAACAACAATACAACTCGATGAAATTCATTATTGTACTTACGACTTAGTGAAAAATTAGTATTTCCCATTCCAAGGCCCAGAGTCTAATGTCGCAGACAAACCGTCCTCCGACGCGACTGGCCGATTCAAACTAAACATATTGCTCTCATCAACCACGGCATAATCCATATACCCTAATCGCGCAATTGGCTGCATAGATGCCGTATCGACCAAGCCATCTTTAATACACTCATCATTGATATAAACCCCAATCACCTCAGCCAGCACCATCGTGTAACCCGGCGAACCATCGTGTTTTGCGGGCATCTCAATCGACTTCCAATAACGACATTCCATCGCAGCAGGGCTAGCAGCAACGCGTTCTGGCTTGACCCTCTGTGATGCCGCACCTTTGATACCTGCCAATGCAAACTCATTGACTGACTCATCTACACCTGCACTACTCATATTCATTGCATCGATCAGCGGTTTTGACGCGAATGAAATCGTGCACTCCTTAGTAGCCTCAATATTTTGCAAAGTATTGTTTCGCCAGCCCACTGAAAACATAATCATTGGCGGATTGTCGCCAACAGCATTAAAGAAACTGAATGGGGCTAAATTGGGAATGCCATCCTCACTTAATGTCGACACCCAACCAACGGGTCGTGGCACAATTAACGCCTTAAATGGATTAAACTTAAGGCCGTGGTCATTGGTATCCGTTGCATAGAACATTATTGAACCCCTATTAAAGTCACATGATTATAGCTTTTTATCTTATTCAATAGGAACGCTGCCATTTCACTGCACTGTCGAAGAATGAAACCGTTTGTACTTCAGCGGCCTAAGCCTCTTTTCTAAAACCAGTTCGGGCTCTACTTCCTGAGGCTTAACAAAACTTGGAATTGATAATATCTGAGCCGATAATGCTGGCTTAATTAACGGATTAGCATTTAGGAGCAGCGCTTCCGATTTAGGAATAATGGGTAGCAGAGGGTTAGGTGCTAACGGCGCATTGATTATCACTAACGACTGGCGAGTACCCTGTCTCCCTAAATTATCATTAACACACGTATTTCCCTCTCGACGATAGCCCACTTTGCAAATCCAGAAGTTGCCTTCAATTTGCGCATTTTTAGGGGCTTTCATCTTGTGGCACTGGCTACCCTGTTGTCTGTATCCAGTATTGCAAGTCCAGCCACTTTCAAAGATGGTGGCATTGAGTGGTGCTTTAATCTTACTGCAAGTATTGCCTAATTTTTTATACCCTGCATGGCAAAACCAGTTGCTACCAAAGACATCCGCATTTTTGGGGGCGTTCAGTTTATTACAAATATTTCCTTGTCGCTTGTAACCTGCCTCGCAAAACCAGCGCTCACCGACTGCATACGCATTATCAGGCATCGCACCTGCAGGTAATGCAAAGAAAAATAGTGGGGTCAGAAAAACAAAACGCATTACCATTTACCCAACTCTGATGTAGTAACCGATGCCATAACAGATTATCTGCAAAGCATTCATCGTAACATCAAATTTGCGCAATAAAAACACAATGAAAAACGCCCTTTGCCAGGGGAAGCAAAGAGCGTCAGGGGTTGAGACGGCGATGATCTTATTTTTATTATTTATAGTTCGCTCATTCTCGAGGGGCTTGCTGGTAAATACTTTATTGTTGTTTTGTTATTATCATTTTGTTGTTACTGAATACTCTGCATCCCTCGTGCCAACTTTCTTCATAATCACACAACCTAATGATTTATATGGTTTTATAGATAAACCCTCTTATATTCTTCCCAGACAATTGTCACTCCAAATTGTCATCTTCTAACCTTAATTATTCATTTATGTCACTTAGGAACACGCTCGAATCAGCTTTTATGACTCACCCAACTGCTTGCAAACCATGCCAGCGTCCCTGTTCCCTCACTGTTTCCTGAAATAAATCAATGAAATACTGTTGGTGCTTTCGAATATACTTGTCTTTTTGATAAGCAATCCGCGTCGTTTCCCAAGGAAATAAGCCACTTAAGTCACGATGCTGCAAGTCATGATCTTGCGTTCCTTCATAGGCCAAACTCGCAATAATCCCAACTCCCAGACCTTCCCGTACATAGGTTTTGATAATATCCGTATCCGCCGCACTAAGAATGACTTTTGGTGTCAAGTTTTGTTGCGTAAAAGTTTCTGTAAACACGCTGCGGCCCGTAAAACCATAAACGTACGTGATAATCGGGAACCGTGTTAGCCACGGCAAATCAATGGCTTCGTTATCAAGTGCCGGATTTCCATCCAGCGCTATCAGTCCGCGATTCCACCGATAACACGGAATCGTTCGTAAATCGGCGTGCGTGGCAAGTGCCTCTGTGCAAATAGAAAAATCCACATCATCATGAATCGCTTTCTGCACCAGCTGTTCTGGTGTGCCTTGGTGCACTTGCAACTCAATATCTGGGTAATGCGCCCGAAACTGCTTAATCACACGAGGCAAAATATAGCGTGCTTGGGTATGTGTCGCACCGATACGCAACATCCCCTCCCCCGGTTTTAGCTGTTCACGACTAATTTCATGAATATTTTCTACATTGGCTAAAGTACGATACGCATAACCCAGCACCGCTTCACCCACTTGTGTCAGGCTCGTCAGTCGCTTACCTTGGCGAACAAATAATGGCGTGCCTAGCTCGACTTCTAATTTATTGATCTGCTGCGAGACCGCAGACTGCACTAGATTAAGCTTGCCAGCGGCCTGACTCACGTTATGATCATTCTCAACCAGCACAATGAGTGCTTTAAGCTGCCTTAGCTCCATATCATTTTTTGTAATATTATTTCAGTATCTATCATTTTACATGATCATAAGAATCGTTAAAATAGCCTCCATAGATTGAACACATCGGGAGCTACCATGCCACTACAGCAGACCACACACTTTGGAACATCATTTCACCCTTTATCGCAATTTGATGAAGATGGTTTTTTGCTGAACCCTGATTGTTGGACGAATGAGTTGGCTACCCAAGTCGCGGAGCAAGCTGATCTAGGGACACTCAACAAGGCACACTGGAATATTATTCGTTTTATCCGCGAGAAATATTTAAGCATTGGTGCGATCCCCCCGGTGCGTCGCATCTGCCGTGAATTTGGCTACGAACGCGATGCCGTACAAGGCCTGTTTGGCGGCTGTACTCAGCTCTGGAAAATAGCAGGCCTACCCAACCCCGGTGAAGAAGCGAAAGCGTATATGGATTAAACATAAAATTCCCTGCTCTAATTGCCGCTCCCTCCAGGAAGATACGTTGGCTCCTAAACCGAACCACCGTATCAGATTCAGCAGTTGATCTGATGAATCAAAAAGCGGCGCCTTCCTGAGAACCTATACGGTTCTCTTTTTTATGGGCGCTTTTAAAATAACTGGGATCTGGCATACTTGCGTTTATTTATTCTTCAGAGAATTGACATGGATAACGAGACTCGCATCAAAGCAGAAGCCGCCGCATTTCGTGGTTTAGTTGCACACTTACAAGAACGCAGCGACGTACAAAACATCGACCTAATGAACCTATCGGGCTTTTGCCGAAACTGCATGAGCAAGTGGTATATGGCCGCAGCGAATGAGATGGGTGAGGAAATGGACTACGATCAGGCTCGTGAAGCAATTTACGGCATGCCGTTTGGTGAATGGAAAGAACAACACCAAGCCAAAGCCAGTGATGAACAGATCAAGGCGTTTGAAGACACTAAGCCATTGCACGCTAAGATTAGCGGCCATAAATAAATAATATACCAAGGATAAGAACATGCCAAAGGCAAGCGAAATCAAAAAGAACACTGCCATCAATTTCAATGGCGAAACCTACATCGTACGCGATATCGAACGCTCAGTCCCTCAAGGCCGTTCAGGCGGAAGCCTCTACCGCATGCGCATGTACGATGTTGTCACCAACAACAAAATCGATGAAACCTTCAAAGACTCGGTGATGCTAGACCTCGCTGA
>JBMZDT010000231.1:0-4378 GCA_049614505.1 Leucothrix sp. | reverse complement strand
GCCATTGATTATTTTTTTGCCATGTGGGTCTCATCAATTCCCACAATCACAAACTCGGTGCGTCGATTTTCCTCGTGCTGGGCATTGCTGCACTTAACACCGTTACTACAATGATTCACCAGCAGAGTTTCGCCATAGCCCTTTGAGCGAATGCGTTCACGATCGATACCTTGACTCACCACATAGTCCACCGCAGCATCTGCACGCCGCTGAGATAATGCTAGATTGTATTCATCGCTACCACGTGAGTCGGCGTGTGAACCTAACTCGACGATAATTTTTGGATTATCCAGCAGGGTGTAAAGCAACTTGCGCAAGTTCGGTAGCACTTGCTGAGGAATTGTTGCTTTATTCGAGTCGTAATAAATATTATCAACTTTAAACTTTTTCCCTAGCTCTATTTTGTCCATCAAAATAGAAGCCCCAGACACGCTGCCTTTTTCATTCAACGTCACGTCATTAAAGCCAAAGAAGCAATATTTATCCAACTCCCTTAATTTTTCATTGCAATAATTGATGCGACTAAAACGCTTTAAATGAGCCGATGTTTGCACAACCACATCATAATCGTAGCCAGAGGTGATTGTGAGAGAATAACGCCCATCGATATTGCTTTGAATTTGTGATTGCTCACCCGTCATGCGATTGGTTTTAGTAATAAGGGCATTGCTAATAGGCTCACCTGTTTCGCGATCTAGCGATGTCCCCCAAAAAATGAAAGAAGACTCTTCACCACTCAAAGAAATCGTCATTTCCTCAGGCAGTTGGCCGCCTGCTAGCGCACTGGATAAATCCACTTCGGACTTATAGTAATCTGCCTTATTAAAAGCTAATTGGTAGCGACTCTCTTCATCAAAGTCATACTCAATGACAAACAATTCATCTGAGTTAATCACAACTTTTTGCTCAGAAAACCCATCTTTTAGTAATTCAACCGTCACCTCATCTAGGCCAGCCCGGCTGTCCGCATCGACTACAATGCCGCTGATCGTGCGTTCTTTTGCCTGTACGGACGCCATCACACCTAGTACTAAGCACATTAATAAACTAAAACAGAAGAGCGGTTGTTTAAAAAAATAGGTCATCGCAATATCAACTTAATTGAGTTAACTAAAGAGTACTAATCGCCTAAAGGTTCAGCGGCTTACTTTCACATTCGACCTCAACCTTTTTCAAGACACCGCCTTTTTTGACCAAAATTGATTTTTCAATGTCTTGGTACTGTGGTGGCACGGCAACGCTGCTAGCAAATGAGTCTTTGAGCAATGTTTGAATGGGTACGTCTTGGTAGACCGCCGCAACAACTTGACGACTCGAACGACTCGTTTCAGACACTACTTGAGTCATGACCTCACGAGAGATGGACGCAACGCGTTTTTCAGTTGTCGTTTCAGGGGACTTAATCACTTTTTTGGTGATTTGGCTGTAGACCGCAGGCACTTGTATTTCTTTGACAGACGCCGGTTCATCAACCACCTTCACCTTGACCATTTTGTACTCGGCGGGCACTTCGATTTTACGCACACTAGCTGGGGTCTTAAGGACTTTTTTCTTCAACGTTTTATAGCGCGCCAAGACTGGCGTTTTGACAACTTTGGCATCTTCACTCAAGACCTCCGTCGCCACTGAGGTAAACTGAGCAGGCTTGGGAAATGCTAGCGTCTTTGCTTCGCGTGTGAGCAACTGCTTAAGCGTCGTTTTGATGATAGCCGGATCATGTACCAAACACGTTTGGATACAATCGTTCGGCTGCACTGATCGACATTCATCTACCGACACTTTCTCCCAATGACTACTCTCTTCACGCACGACAATCTCTTGATCGCTCGGCTCAAAAATGGCGGGAGAGATAAACAATGAGGTATAGGCGTCTTTGTTCTGCACCTTGGTTTGCTGCGGCGTAAATTGAGCGGGTGCAACATGCAGCTTAGTACTGGCTTCCCTGATCTGGATTTTTTCAGTGACCGTTTCATAAACGGCGGGAATGACCTCGTAGCGCGTATAGGCCTCTTTAATCAGGTGAGCTTTTTCAATGATTTTATACGTTGCAGGGACTAGCTCAAGCTTGGTATAGCCTTCTTGCACCAACACTTTTTCAGTCACCGCATCAAAGCGTACGGGGATAACTTCGATATCCGTTCGGCCATCCTGCATTTTAACCGTAACAGGCTTGTCCTGAAATACCGTCTGCGTCACGGCAAAGGCTGTGTGTTCATCCTTTATCTTGACGCGAGTGGTGGCTTTTTCAAAGCTTGGCTCGGTGATCTTAAAGGTTGAGCTTGCTTCTTTTGATACAACTTTATCATTAACCGTTTTGTATTCATCAACCGTGTAATCAGATCGATAACATTTTGCTGTTTCAACAGATTGCCTGTTAAGCTTTGTGCTGACTTGCTGCGTGCTGTCAGCCTGAGTATGGCTATATGCCAATAATACCGCTGCGGTCACTAGCCATTTGCCGCGAAGCCTGGCTGGCTGTGGCGCGGGTTTAACTTTTCTTAAAGACATGGGGGATATCCTTATCAAGTCGATTGTTCTGGTCACGGGGAACACCCGTTTTACTATTTTTGTATAAGTACGAACGCAATTTCATGATGTAAAAACTCATGTTACATAGGATAGCTGATTTAGTTTGTACTGATTTTCCGCACTATGCGGCACTTTTAAACACTTAAACCCTAGACAATGCCTTATCGCCGTAGTAAGTAGCCGTAATTTACGCATACACCATCACCGTTCACAGTCACATCAAAGGAGCCATCAATTGAAAACTCAGGATAACTTGTCCTATCTGACGGGCTTCGGGAATGAATTTGAGTCTGAAGCCGCTGCATTACCCGACGTACTGCCACAAGGACAGTTCAACCCGCAACGCGTAAGCTATGGGCTTTACACTGAGCAATTCAGCAGCACCGCTTTTACAGCCCCTCGCGCCGAGAATAGACGCACATGGTTTTACCGCATTCGCCCGTCAGTGTTACAGGGTGAATTTGCTCCAGTTGACAATGGCTTGCTGCAATCTGCCCCAATTTTAGGCACCCCACCCACCCCAAACGTGCTGCGCTGGAGTCCTTTCCCGCTGCCCGAAACAACCGATGCCAAAACATTTGTGAGCGGGCTGCTCACGCTCGGGGCCAATGGTAATGTCGCAGAGCAGCAAGGCATCGGGATTCACCTTTACCTAGCCAATACCTCAATGCACGATACGTTCTTTTACAACGCTGATGGTGAAATGCTGCTGGTGCCTGAACAGGGTGGCCTGCTACTGCATACCGAGTGTGGCATTTTATCAGTCCAACCGGGTGAAATAGCCGTGATTCCAAGAGGGATGAAGTTTCGGGTCGTACTGACTAATAACACCGCACGTGGCTATGTGTGTGAAAACTACGGTATGCCTTTTACACTGCCTGAGCGCGGGCCAGTAGGTGCCAATGGTTTTGCGAATGACCGGGACTTTATGAGCCCTGTTGCTGCCTATGAAGATCGCGAAGGTGACTTCACATTGAGTTGCAAATTTATGGGACAGCTATATCAGGCTGATATTGGCCATTCACCGCTTGATGTTGTGGCTTGGGCAGGTAACTCAGTGCCTTACAAATACGATTTATCGCGCTTCAATGTTATTAACTCGGTCAGTTTTGATCACCCTGACCCATCAATTTTTACGGTGCTGAGCTCGCCTTCAAGCAGACTGGGCACCGCAAATGTTGACTTTGTTATTTTCCCACCGCGCTGGCTGGTTGCAGAAAATACCTTTCGCCCACCGTGGTATCACCGCAACGTGATGAGTGAGTTTATGGGGTTGATTCGTGGTGTTTATGATGCCAAAGAAGCAGGTTTTGAACCGGGCGGAGCGAGTTTGCACAATAGTTTCGCCGCACATGGGCCAGAAGCCGCAGTATTTGAGCGCGCCAGTGCTGCGGACTTAACACCACAGCAATACAAAGACACACTCGCTTTTATGTTTGAATCCCGCTATCCCATTCATCCAGCAGAACACGCGATGCAGTGCCCGCAACGGCAAGGCAATTACAGCCAGTGCTGGGCCGATCTCAAGAAACATTTTACGGGAGAAAAACGATGAAACTTGCTTCATTAAAACACGGTCGTGATGGAAAATTAGTAGTGGTGTCTCGGGATTTAAGTTTAGCGGTGGCAGTCCCTGAAATTGCTAATACCTTACAGCAAGCCTTGGACAACTGGGTAGCAATAAGCCCTCGCTTGCAAGCTGTTTCAACAGCACTTAATGCAATGACTGCCCAGACAGACAATGTTAATAGGCAGGTTGAAGCTCACCCAGCGACAACAAGTCAGTCGAGCCAGCTACAAACCTTTGCTTTTGACCCCACACGCTGTGCCTCTCCCCTACCCCGTGCCT
>JBMZDT010000230.1:0-4416 GCA_049614505.1 Leucothrix sp. | reverse complement strand
GTCAGTAGCTTACTAAAGGATTCTGCTGTGCTCGCGTTGTACTGATAGTCTTTATTGTCCTTGGCAATCAGGTCTGGATTCTGCCAGATAGTCACGCCATCATTGCGCCAGAAACAACTCAGTGCCCAGCGGGGGATCTCTTCTCCGGGATACCATTTCCCTTGACCATAATGCAGCAAGCTGCCTTTAGCAAAGCGCTGATTCATCCGTAAGAATAATTCGCCAGCCAGCTTGCGCTTATCGTCCCCTAACGCGCCAGTGTTCCATTGCTCATGTTCCATATCGTCAATGGATACAAAAGTCGGTTCACCTCCCATCGTTAGGCGAACATCGCCAGCTTCTAGGGCTTGATCAACCTGATAACCCAGTGCATTAATCGCATCCCACTGGCTTTCGGTATAAGGCTTTGTGACGCGAGGATCTTCAAAGAAACGTTGCACCGTATTGCTGAAATCAAAATCAACAACGTCACACTTTTCCATGCCACCGGTAACGGGAGCGGCACCGTAAGGATCAGGCGTACAGGCTAGCGGAATGTGACCTTCGCTCGCAAACAGCCCTGAGGTAGGGTCAAGCCCCACCCAGCCAGCACCTGGGATAAAGACTTCACACCACGCATGTAAATCAGTGAAATCCTGTTCCGGGCCAGAAGGGCCATCTAAGGATTTTTCATCGGAGGTTAGTTGCACTAAATAGCCCGATACGAAGCGTGCTGCCAAGCCAAGATGCCGTAGGATATTTACCATCAGCCAAGCGGTATCACGGCAAGAGCCCGTGGCCGTTTTCAATGTTTCTTCACACGTTTGAACACCGGGTTCCATGCGAATGTTATAACCAATTTCTTGTTGTAATTGCTGGTTTAGCCTAACCAGGAGGTCCTGTACCCGAACTTCTGAAGTATCGACTTTCTCCAGCCAAGCTTTAAGGAGTTTTCCTCTTGGACGTTTCTTGAGATAAGGCTGTAATTCTGTCTTTAGAACCTTTTCATATTCGAATGGGTAATTTTCAGCGTACGACTCAACAAAAAACTCAAATGGATTAATCACCGTCATGTCGGCGATTAAATCGACCTCAAATGAGAAGTGTGTGGTTTTTTCTGGGAATACTAAGCGCGCTTCATAGTTGCCAAATGGGTCCTGCATCCAGTTGATATAATGATCCTCAGGTTCTACTTTTAAGGAGTAGGACTGAATTGGCGTGCGTGAATGTGCCGCAGGCCGCAAGCGGATAACGTGAGGTGACAGCGTAATAGCACGATCATACTGGTAGCTGGTTTTATGATTAAGTGCGACTTGAATCGTCATCTAAGAGGTCTCGCCTTGTGATTGTTTTGGGGTTTGTGTTTCTGTTATCGCTGTTTCAGGTGCTTGGGCGCTAAGGAACCACGTAGTAGCAATGATGGAATGCAGCTCGTTTAGCCCTTGCTGTGTTTCATCAAAGAATGCGCGTAAGTTAACTGGTAAGAATTCATCTGCCTCAATAAATGTGTCTAGGTTCGCCTTTTGCTCGCGCACCTTATCTATAAATAGCTGACATTCAGGGAGCCGCATCGTAAGGCCTCCCAGCGCGCCTACACAGTGCTTAATAGAACGCGGAAACTCGTTTTCACCGATAAGAAATCGCAAGACGACTTTCGGTGAGCTGCGTGGGCCATTTTTCATGCGATACATCATCACCGCATTTTGTGCTTTCAAAATTTCCATCCAGATGTGTGTATCAAACACACCATCTTCATCAGATCGCTTCAGCAAGATATCAGCTGCAACATCTAATGTTCTGGTGTTCATGTCTGCGCGTTCGATAAACCCACCCATGCACAAAAACTCATAGGTTTGATTGCGGCTCAAGGTGGTACGGACCAAGCCGTTAAAACAGTGGCATTTGATGATGATATCTTTTAAAAATTGAAAACGATTTCGCTGTCTCGAAGCACCCTCAGCCCCTTTTTTAATAAACAGGTTGAGGTCATTGAGTATTTCCCAGCCTTCAAGTGGCAAGCGGTCTTTTAGTGTGCGTGCATTTTCTCTGGCAGCTCTCACAGCCGACCTTATCGAGCTTGGGTTCGCAATATCGTCCAGTAAAAATTTGATAACATTATCTTCATTGGCATCTTCATAGTACTCATAAAACAAGGTTTCTGAGGCCATTATTTTCAATAAAACATCCCAGCCTAATTGGCCTGATGTTGGCAAATCTAGCATCACGTGAGAATAAGCGTGCAGCAAGCGCGCTGTGTCTTCGGTGCGTTCTATATAGCGGCCCATCCAATAGATACGTTCAGCATTTCTGGATAACATACCGTTTCCTTAAATTTGTATTGATTTCTCAGGCAACCAAGTTGTTGCCGATATTCATTAGGTGAGTATTGACTAGTTAAGACTCTACAATCCAAGTGTCTTTACTACCGCCACCTTGAGAAGAGTTAACAACCAATGATCCCTTGACCATGGCAACACGTGTTAGTCCGCCCTTGGTTACCCAGCAATCTTTCCCTTGCAGGATAAAGGGCCGCAAATCGAGATGACGATGTGACACGCCTTCATCATCAAGTACGGGTGCTGTGGACAGATCGAGCATGGGCTGGGAGACATAATTACGCGGATTATCTTTGATGAGTTGGCGGAATTCTTCGTGTTCTTTTTTGGAGGCTCTTGGGCCAATCAAGATCCCATAACCACCTGACTCATTAACAGGTTTGATCACCAGCTTGTCGACATTATCAAGGGTATATTGATAGTCCTCCTCAATATGGCAAAGGAAGGTTTTGACGTTAGGCAAGATAGCAGTTTCGTTTAAGTAGTACTTAATCATATCCGGGACGTAGGCGTAGACTGCTTTGTCATCTGCAACGCCACTGCCTGGTGCATTGGCAATCGCGACCTTACCTTTTTTCCATGCGCGCATAATACCGGGTACGCCAAGCATCGAATCTGGATTAAATACTTCAGGGTCAAGGAAAGTGTCGTCAATTCGTCGGTAAATCACGTCAACTAACTGCTTTCCATTAACGGTGCGCATATAAACGCAATCATCCGTGTCAACAAATAAATCGGGCCCTTCCACGAGCTTTGCGCCCATTTCTTGTGCTAAAAACGAATGCTCGAAATAAGCTGAGTTGTAAATACCCGGCGTGAGTAGGGCAATGACTGGGTTCTCTGTTTCACGAGGAGACAACGACGCCAGCATTTCATAAAGATGTGTTGGATAATCTGAAACAGGGAGGATGCTTTGTGTATCAAACAGTTCTGGAAAAATACGCTTGGTGATCTTACGGTTTTCGACCATATACGAAACACCGGATGGCACGCGTAAATTATCTTCTAATACTCGAAAAGTGCCTTCACCATCACGTACTAGATCAGTACCAGAAATATTAGCCCAAACACCGTGAGGTGGTGTTATTCCCTCACAAGCCGCTAGGTAGTTGCTTGAACCATCAATCAAGTGCCGTGGCACAATACCATCTTTGAGAATTTGTTGGTCGTTGTAGATGTCATTGATAAACAAGTTCAAGGCTTTCATTCGTTGAATCAGGCCCTTTTCTACCTGTGCCCACTCATCTGCGGGTATTGGGCGAGGAATAATGTCGAATGGCCAATCACGATCGATATTGTCACCCTCAGAGTAGATAGTGAACGATACGCCCATTTCTTCTATGCAGAGTTGTGAGGCTTCTTTTCGAGCTTGTAGCTCATTCTTTTCTAAGGATTTTAGATATTCAAATAGGTGTTTTGCGACAGGGCGGGGAATGGCGTTTTTCTTGAGTACTTCATCATAAAAAGGGGTGGGATCGTATGTATTCCACTTCATGGAACGGATTCCTTATTCGGTTAATTGTTGATTTTTCAATTACGAACTATTTATTAAAAACTACGGTAAAAAATGTGATTTGCAGGTAAAATGTTCCACGGCTGGAACACAATTCTTGAACGAGTAGTTGCTCCCAATTATTTGTATATTCTTAACGCAACTGTTCTGCCCATTTCTAACATCAGGGCATATTTCAATGACCTTCATTTGAGTTGTTTTATATATTATACACAAAAATTACCGCCCATCGGGCTTTTGTATGACCTAAATATGGCACCGCAATAATGACCTACTGCATCGCAATAAAAACCAATACGCACTTAGTTTTCGCCTCGGATTCTCGAACTAACGCGGGGCCAGACCACGTGAGCACCTACAGTAAAATGTTTAGCTGGGGCATACCCGGTGAGCGCCAATTTGTTATCTTAAGCGCGGGAAATTTGGCTACAACACAAGATGTTGTGATGCAAATCAATCGTGATATCCGAGAAAACGAGATCACCAACTTACATACGGTAAAATATTTATCTGATGCGGCTGACTACGTTGGTAGGGTTAACTTAATGATGCAAAATAAGCATCAAGGCACGCAGATGAATTCAGGTT
>JBMZDT010000229.1:0-4457 GCA_049614505.1 Leucothrix sp. | reverse complement strand
TACATTGAGCTTGGCGCTGAACTTCAGAAACGGCCGCTATCGCGCGTTGAGATAGCAGCAATGGATTTGTTTGATCGCATTATTCATCAAAAAGAAATTCGTTTAGATGTAATGCTAGCGCCTGGAGATTTATTGCTCGCCAATAACTATGCTGTCATGCACTCACGCACCAGTTTTGAGGATTTTGATGAGCTGGAAAAGCGGCGCAAGTTGGTTCGGTTGTGGGTGAAAATGCCAAATGCACGAGCGCTAGCGCCGGACTTTCCAGGTCAGAATGGTTTTCCACCAAGTGACAGCTTACTTACCAATTCATCGTAACCTTCCACAAACTATTTGCTTGATCACCCTATGACTTTTACATTTTTGCATCCATAATAACCTATGACTTTTACGTTTAGGGCGCGATATGTACCGCAAACACATAAAATATATAGCAGAATGGTTTTCCAGAGCGTCGCGTAAACCGCTAATCATTAGAGGCGCTAGGCAAGTCGGTAAAACCACCGCGGTGACCCTCGCAGCCGAAGCTTTGGGTGTGAATCTAATCACATTAAATATGGAAGACCCTCACAGTTTTGTGAGTGAGCTCCCTAAGAATGACCCTGAGACAATCTTTGAGTTAATTGCGCTCGCTCAGGGGCAGCATACGCTTGATCTTGACAAGACAGTGTTCTTCTTTGATGAGGCTCAAGAGCACCCCGCCATTATTCCTTTTCTACGGTATTGTTATGAAAAAGCACCACAGTACCGCGTTATTCTGACGGGTTCCCTGTTGGAGTTTGTGATCAATGCACCGGATTTCTCATTTCCAGTGGGTAGAGTAGAGTTTCTTTACATCAACCCCATGACATTTGAAGAATATTTACGAGGAGTCAATCAAATTCCTTTAGCTGAAAAGCTGCCTGAGTTCAGTTGGGAGAATCTGCCCAGTGCTGCCTTACACGCAATCTACAATGAGCATTTGAGAGCGTATGTGGTTACTGGGGGAATGCCGGAGGCGGTTAGAATTTATCGTGACACACAGTCATGGTTAGAAGTCGCTCGGGTGAAGGAGTCGATATTAGAAACGTATCAAGCAGACTTTGGTAAGTACCATCGTTACACTAATAGTGATGTGATTAGGCAGGTATTTCGCAAACTGCCTTTTTCAATTGCCCAAAAGACAATTTATGCCAACCTTGCAAGTGGCGAGCGAAGTGAAACTAATAAAAAAGCCTTGGAGGCCTTGGAGCTAGCCAAGGTTGTTGTGCGTTGCTTCCATTCTGCTGGTAATGCTGCGCCGTTAGGCGCGGAGCAAAAAGACAATCATTTTAAAACGTTTTTCTTAGATGTTGGTTTGGTACTCACGGCGCTGGGTTTGCAGCTGGACTCTGTTGATAGTGAGTTGAACAACACCGCCAAAGGTGTCGTTGCAGAGCAGTTTATTGCCCAACACTTGTTGGATGATCGGGAGCTATTCCAAAAGCCTCAATTACATTACTGGCAGCGGCAAAAAAAAGGGGCAACGTCAGAGGTGGATTTCTTATCGGTACACAAAGGACAAGTTGTGCCTATTGAAGTTAAGTCAGGTGCTTCTGGCAGGATGAAGTCTTTGCAGGTCTTTATGGACAGCAAAGCGTCTCATGCTGATATTGCATTACGCTTTTTGAATAATCTGCCAGAAAAGCAAGTCATGTCAGGTGCGGCGACAGCGTATGAGCTGATCAGCTTGCCGCATTATTTAGTGGAGTACTGGCGTCGTTGGGTTTTGTGATAAGCTTGCTCATCTTTTAAAGATCGGGATAACAAAAGCAATGAGCCGGCTACTTAAACTCTTTTTTCTTGCTATGACCTTTTCGCTAACCGCGTGCTCTGTTGGGCCTGAGACGACGCCTAAAAAAGTCATCAAACCGCCTGTTCAGGCAAAGCCTGTTAAGCCATCTAGGCCGCCCGTACTATCAGAACTTGTTGGCAAGTACAGCCTATTTGCAGGCTCAGAGATTAGTTTTGGGGTGAGTGAGCAAGGGGGGAAGCTATTTATTTCTACTCTAGGTCAAACTTCAGCACTCAAACAAGCATCGCCTACACGTTTCACTCTAGCAGGTGGGCGCGAGGTTAATTTTGATTACTCCCGTGAAGGTAAGTACGATCGATTCAAGACCCTTTCCGATGGCCGAACGCAGCTATTTGTACGTAACGAGTCATTAGAGCGCAGCCGTAAAGGTGTGACCAATCAAGCGGTTTATACATGGCAATTGATTAACGCGTTAAACCCTGGAGGCTATACCTATTCACGTTTTATGAGTCCGTCACGAGGCTTGGTAGACTACTCTGTCTACCTGCCATTGGAGTGGAAGCGTGAGAGCGAAAAAACCTACCCTCTCGTGTTCTTCTTACATGGCCAAACAGGTTGGGAGCGCAGCTTTCCGGACAGCGTGCCAGCAAAGCAGCTGAATCAGTGGATCGCGAAGGGCTTTATTCCACCCATGGTTATTGTGTCGTTACGCACTGGCCGCTTGAATGGGAAAGATGAAGAGCAGTGGTCATCAGCTCGTAATGAAGCCTTGCTGACCAGCGATAAGCCTAATGAGCTACGGGCTTTTATTCGTAAGCAGTTTAGAGCAGGAATAACGCCAAAGACAACCGCCATTCACGGCCATTCCCGTGGCTCTCGTGGTGCAATTCACTACGCACTAAAATACCCTACGCGTTTCTCGTCGGCAGTTGCTAATGCGTTTGTCAGTGATTATGCCTTGCAAGAGACAATGCAAATTGCCTCACAAAACCTACCGCAGATTCGTAGTAAAGGCATTCCGTTGCGTATTTCGATTGGGGACAGAGATGAATTTGCCTTAAATATGGGACGCCGCGCATCGCCAATTATTCATCGGTTTTTAAATAACTTACAGATTCCGCATGATTACGAAGTGTTTCCTGGGGTTGACCATGGCTTTGTCAATGTGTGGAATGCCAAGCAGAAAAACGGACTGCCAAATGGTTTGGCTGAGTTGCAGTTCCATGCGGGATCTTGGAAAACAAAAGGGGAGTGATGTGAACCTTCGTGAAGCCACTATCAATGATATCGAGCAACTGTTGGCATTAGAGCAACGCTTAATCGACGCGGAGCGGCCGTTTGATGCCTCAATCAAGTCAGGGAAAGTGACGTACTATGACCTGACAGCAATGCTCTCTGACGCGGATACTCATGTTCTTGTTGTCGAGCTTGCACAGGACATTATCGCCACTGGTTTTGTACAAATACGGCAATCAAAAGCCTCATTTGAGCATGATCAACATGCCTACTTAGGCCTTATGTTTGTATCACCAGAACACCGTGGTCAGGGAATTAATCAACGTATTATGGATGCTCTAATCGCTTGGAGTGACAACCGAGGTATTGATGTGTTTTATCTTGAAGTCTATCCGCAAAATGAGTCTGCGATCAAAGCGTATGAGAAAGCAGGCTTTAAGCCCTCATTATTAGAAATGAAGCGGTGATATGTGTTGGAAATTACGATTAACCTTTATTTGATTTTTACCCATGATTAATACTGAAGTGTTCACTGCAACGAATATTATTGTTGCCATTACCTGTCTGATTTCATTCTTACTAATGCAAAATCAGGCGGGGAAGTCGCTATTAATTTTCCACCCTGTCACGATAAACCAAAACAAACAGTGGTATCGATTTTTAACGTCTGGCTTTATTCATGCAGACTTTTGGCACTTGGCAGTCAATATGTTTGTACTTTGGTCGTTTGGTAATGTGATCGAAAAACACTATTACCCTTTGGCAATGGAGGCACCCACACTCAAGTACATTGCGCTTTATTTTGGCGGCATTATTGTAGCGTCAATACCAAGTTATTTACGGCACAAAAACGATCCTAGCTATGCCGCGTTAGGCGCTTCTGGCGGTGTTGCGGCCGTGGTCTTTGCTGCCATCGTTTTTGCGCCGTGGCAGAACTTGTATTTGTATGGTGTGATTGCTATCCCACAGATCTTAGCGGGCGTCGCCTATGTCGCCTATTCTTGGTATAAGGATAAAAATGCGACGGACAATATTGGCCACATGGCGCATTTGACAGGCGCGGCTTGGGGCTTTGTCTTTACGATGGTGCTGAACTTCGGTCTGTTGACGCACTTTGTGACGAAGACATTGCAAGGGCCAAGTTGGTTGTGAGGGGATGGTTTAGCTCCTTGGTTTAGTCGTATGTAAACGCTTTACCAAACCGCCAACTCAAATAGTCGCCACAACTAATCGCATCCTGCGATGGTTTATGGTCTTTACCAAATACCTGTCGCGCATCCACCATCGTGTCTGGCCCCGGATCATAAGCCAGCACCAGCGAAATCCGCTCATTCCCAGAAGTATTAATCACACGATGCGGCGTCGATTTATAAGCCCCATCCGTCCAGCGCGATAGCAAATCCCCAACATTCACGACCAGCGTGCCTTCAATCGGCGTGGCATGAAT
>JBMZDT010000228.1:0-4465 GCA_049614505.1 Leucothrix sp. | reverse complement strand
ACCTTATTCTCTATCGTTAGAGTATCCGATGGTGGGTAGAGCGTAATATTAACATCTGTACTGGTGTCAGCAGTAGGTGGGCTAAGCATCAGGCGAGTAGCCTGAAAATTAAACATTAAGGGAGATACACCTGCGTTGTACACCCGAAACCCTTGGCCATCAAACGCACTTCGGTCATGCTCAGGTAAGCGGTAGTAGCTACTATCAATAATGATATTGCCAGTAATCGCTTTCAAACCCCGATCTTTTAACGCATTGACAAATTTCCAATAACGCTCATAAACCAAAAAAGGATCACCGTAGCCTTTTAATATGAGATCACCTTCTAATATACCGTTACTTATTTCGCCACGCGTCCACGCTTCAGTTGGCCATGAATAATTGGGACCAAGCTGGTTTAATGCTGCATAGGTTGTGACTAATTTGATGGTTGAAGCGGGTGACCGTGCAATATCAATATTGTGTGACAGCATCGGCTGATTGGCATTCACATCTTGAATGTAAACGCTAAGATCATCAGGTGACACTTTTAGCTTTTTTAACAGTGCTGAGAGCGAGTCAGTTAACCCTGATTGCGGCACCTCCGTAACTGTTTGATGGCGCTTAGCTGAGACGGGTGGTTTTTTGATGAGATCCTGATCTGCTGCAAATCCATTCATCGCAATGAACAGGCCACACCACAACACACTTCCATAAAAACGTATTTTCATTAATTATTCGTCCCTAATGGCCAGGTCAATCACTTCGATTTGTGTTACGTCCGTGTAACGCCAGCGCAAATTAACATCGTACACATGCGATGCGTAAATTCTGTTACCTACCTGACCTGCTTGATAAGAAGGCCTAGGATCTAGAGCAAGCAACTGCTCAATAAATAACCTAATATCTACTTTTAAACGCTCGCTCGCGTTAATACAAGCAGATTCAGCAGTTTCTGTGAACCGCACGGACATTTTCATGCTTGGCGCAGCGGGTGCAAAGCCTCCCCTTGCCTCAGGAATTGCATCCGCATAAGGCAAATAGGGCTTAATATCCAGCACCGGAGTACCGTCTAATAAATCGCAGCCTTTTAATACCAGTCTGATGTCATCGGTCATTACTTGAATATCGACCAATTCAACCGCTGACATGCCTATTGGATTGGGTCGATGCGTTGAACGCGTGGCAAACACGCCTAGACGCTGATTGCCACCTAAGCGCGGCGGTCGTACCATTGGCTTCCAGCGTCCAAGCGGCACCGCGTGAAAGGCAAAAATAATCCAAATATGGGAAAAGCCTTCTAGCCCTCTCACAATGTCTTTTGAGGCGTAAGGCTTGAGAAAAACAAGTTCTGCGGCAGCCTCACGCACTAAATTTGCTTGCCTTGGGATTGAAAACTTTTCTTTGTAACAAGAAGAGATACGTGCAATGGGTGAAAAGCTAAAATTATTCATTAGATGTATTATACTGCACAGCCATGAATGAAATAAAACCCTACGATATTAGAATCAGCGTTAAAACAGAGTTCTTGCCTTCTGAGTCAGACGAAGAGAGTTCACGTTTTGTCTTTGCTTACACCATAACAGTCGAAAACCATGGTGCACTCCCTGCCAAGCTACTCACTAGGCACTGGATTATTACGGATGCAGATAACAAAGTACAAGAGGTCAAAGGCAAGGGCGTCATTGGTGAACAACCACGCTTAAACCATGGGGAGTCATTCAGCTATACCAGTGGCACAATGATAGAAACGCCTGTTGGATCTATGCAGGGCAGCTACCAAATGGTTGCTGATGATGAACATACGTTTGACGCAATGATTGCACCTTTTACCTTAGCCCTTCCTGGTGTTTTACACTAAGTTCTGCCAACCCCGTCAGACTGTCGTAACCGCCGCTCTTCCAGCCGTTAGATAGCCTTAAAAGGTAACCTAACGGCAATACATCCTCTGCTGGCTCATTCCAAGTCACTCACCATCAGCCCAATGGTACTGGTCAAAAACCCACCCGACTTATACACTTATCGGCGTAGATGATCTTGGCTTGCCCCAAGAAATAATAAAAACTATAAAGGAAGTTGTTTTTCAACTGTCTGGCCCCCCGCTCAACTGCCAAACTGCTGAATATCAACGTGTCACATCATGAAATTTACCTTCTTAACTTTTACGACGTTGTGTACCACACTGGTGTTCAACCTATTCACTATATCAACGGCTCAAGCTGATGTTTATGCATACCATGGTGTGAATGGCGAACGCATTTTGACAGATAAACGCATCTATGATAAACAATTTAAGCTGGTAAAAGTTTACAAAACATCGCGTAAACCCAAAGCTAAGCAGCGCAAAAACACCCGGCAAGCATCGATCAAGCGCCCTAAGAAATCCATCAGCAATGCGTACAAATCAGTGCTAGGACTCTCTACTCGCAGCATTGCTCGTAAATTCAGCGCGTATCGTTGTGCCGATAGACGCTATATTCAAAGCAAACGCCAAGCTTATCGGCACACAATAAAAACCTACGCAAAACGCTATGGCGTTGAAGAAGCACTGATTCATTCTGTTGTTAAACAAGAATCTTGCTTCAATGAAAAAGCCTTATCTCGAGCAGGCGCTATTGGCTTAATGCAACTCATGCCCGCAACCGCTACCTATTTAAAAGTTAAAGACCCTTGGAATCCAGAACAGAACATCCAAGGCGGCGTTAAGTATCTCTCACAAATGCTAAAACGCTTTAAAGGTAATAAAAAGCTGGCCCTAGCGGCTTACAATGCGGGCCCTGGAAAAGTGGATAAATACGGTGGCATCCCTCCTTACAAAGAAACACGACACTACGTTAAAAAAATAATGGCTGACTACTCGCTGTTAAAAAAACAGAAGCTTTGACCGTATTTCTTATACTGTAGTGTTAAACAAAGACACCGTGTATGCTGTCACGTCCTGCAATAATACGACTGGATATGAGCGCATATTTACACCCAAAGTACTGGCTTAGCTGGTTAGGCATTAGCTTTTTATGGCTGGTGAGCCAACTTCCATGGCGTTGGCAAATGGCTACTGGAGGCAGCATCGGCAAGGTATTGTACCGACTACTGCCTAAGCGCCGAGCCGTTTGCATGACAAACCTAGCGATCGCTTTCCCCCACAAAAACACGGCTGAAATCGAGGGGATTACCAAAGCGCACTTTGAATCACTCGGTAAAGGTTTATTTGATGCCGCATTCAGCTGGTGGGGCAGTACAGACAAGTTACTTAGCCTCAGTCATATCAGCGGCATCCAAACTCTTGAAGCCGCCTTATCGTCTAAACGTCCCATTATCTTCTTGAGTTCACATTTTACCAGTTTAGAAGTCAGCGGCAGTATTTTGGCCGATCGCTTACAATCCTGCTTCGTGTTTCGCCCACATCAAAACAAGCTATTAAATCACCTAAGCATTCAACGAAGAGAAGCTCGTTTTGGCCAAACCATTGCCAAAGACAATATTCGTGGCATGGTCAGAATGCTTAAACAAGGAGTCGCCGTTTGGTATGCCCCGGATCAGCAGTTTCAAGGTAAAAATCATTTAATGATTCCTTTTTTTGGCATTGATGCACCAACCAATCCAGCCACCTCAAGGCTCGCTAAGCTAGCCAATGCAGTGGTCATACCTATCCACTGCACCCGCACAGAATCTGGCAATGACTGCGGCTATACGTTGCACATTTTGCCAGCACTAGAAAATTTCCCAAGCGATGATATTAAAAATGATACACTGCGCATTAACAGAATAATCGAACAACAAGTAACAACACATACTGAACAATATCTCTGGACACATAAGCGTTATAAGGGCAGCTTGATTGATGGCAACAGTATTTATCCATAACGTTTAACAAACGTGTCGGTAAGCAGACATGATACTAAATCGCTATCTTATTAAAGAAATTTTACAGGCATTCATTGCGACACTATTAGTGCTCATGCTAATTATTGTTGGCAATACTGTTGCCCGTCTATTAGGCAATGTTAGTGACGGCCAATTACCTGCGGATGCGCTGGGGGTACTGGTATTTATTGGATCAATTAAAGGTGCGATCCAGTTAGCCCCGATTGCATTGCTCATTGGCATGATGCTGGCCTTTGGCCGCTTATACCGTGACAATGAAATTTCGTCCATGCATGCCTCAGGCATTGGCCCCGGTCAGTTTTTTAAGGCAATTTTCCTCTTGCTAACCCCACTCACACTCCTGCTGGCGACACTAGTACTCTACGCTTTACCACTGCTTGAAACCTCCAGACAAGAGATCACCGCTGAAATAAAACAACGCCCTGAAGCCTCAGGCATACCTGTTGGTGAATTCATGCACTCAAGCAGTAATGGCCGAAAATTTACAATTTTTGTTGAGGCACTAGATGAAAAAAACGTTGTGATGGAAAATTTCTTTCTTCACATGGATGACGGCACAGATAGCCGTGCAATGCTCGCAAGTAAAGCCGTTTTGTATATC
>JBMZDT010000227.1:0-4480 GCA_049614505.1 Leucothrix sp. | reverse complement strand
GTGGCCAGTAAGGTTTCAGCGTTCATTGATTCACCTCCTGAATAGAAGGCACGGGGGGAGTGATTGTGTTTGTATTGGGCACACATAAACCCATATCATTGATTTGCATGTCATCGACTCCGTTTCAGTCTTTGATGTGTATGTCCTGCCGGTGGTTTGCACACCACTTGCAGGGCGTTTAATTACAACTTAGTTGTGTCTTTTCTTTCGATTCACCTCCTGTTACCTCAATGGTAAAGGTTTCTGTTCACCCTCAGAGTAGGTGAATTTAAGACTAGTTACTTTTCTGCTGGTCTTTATGTACTCAATATTTAGATTGATATTCAGCAGTGTTTTCAGATCATTCTGCGCTGCCACCAAAACCCGACGTTTAAACATACTGAATGGGTAGGACTCTGGTATTTTTAATTGGCCGCGCAACTCATCTACCAGTACAACTTTGCTTCCTGTTAATGGTTTTTTACGATTTGACCATGAAACCATCAGTTCAAAAATTCTGTAGGTTGTTGCTGACTTGAAATCAGCCGCACGTTCCAACGTGTATTTGGTAAACCTATCATCAAGCTTTATTAGGTGAGGCACGACCCAAGGGGCAATGGTACATGTAACAAGCCCGTTGCTACCGTCATCAATAACACGACCAACTATGCCAAACCTATCACCTGTTCCATCCTCATTCTTTAGCCAGACCTTTACATCTTGCAAGCCATGTGCAGCTTTCAGTAAGTAGGTGTATGAATTCTTACGGGATACTCCAAACGTATCACTAAACATCTTTGATGTGATTTCAATATTCTGAAAATCATTGTCGTTACGCAGGGGATGAACACGGCTTATAAGCAACTCCATTAACCGTTTTTCGTTAAGAGTGACCTTGTAATAAGCCCTTGCTAACTGGTTAGATTTAACCACTGAATTCTGTCTGTGATCTCTAGATTGACTAACAACATTAATATCGTTTGTGTTTGCTTCTTTGTGTAGCTCACGCGAATACCTATCTTTAACCGCTGCTCTGGTTCGTTTTAGTTGTTCGTCAATGTTGAAGGTCATTTTGTTAGCCTATAAAACAGAACAAATAAAATAAACGTTCTATTATAGAAATGCAACAATAATTTACTGCGTTCTACTTGACTTTTTTTTGTTCTACTTACACTTTTTTTTGTTCTACTTGACTTTTTTTTGTTCTAATTAAACCTGCAAGCCATTGAATAAAAAGACAATATATACAACAGTAAACATCTTTAAACACTTTCAAACACTCAGAAACAAGCAATCGCCATCAAGTACTGCAAAAAAGCTGACAGATTAGAGTAAGGCGATTGCTAATTTTCGCTCACGCTTTTTTCAAGATGAGAAGATAAAAGCCCAGACACAAGGCCCAGGCTTTCGAGGATGGATATGTTGTTAGTGGGTCAATTCGGGTCTAATAAGCCGTCCATACCATTACCTTTATGTAGACGAACCCGTTAGTGACAGACTGTAACCAGCCCTGACACAGTGGCTGCAGTGTTGCCGCGACTGGTCACACCAAATTTGATACTGCGGTTATAGGCATCATCAAAGTCGGCATACCTTTTACCATACTTGTGCGCTACGTTGTTTTCCCATGCCCGCTTAGCCCGACGTTCTGCACGACGCTTACGGAACTTTGCAATGGCACCAGCTGATGAACCAGTTGCTGTTACATAGTGGGTGTTACAAACAGTAGCTGCTGCGTTACCAGACATCATGCTGGTCGTTAATAAAGTGGCGAAAGTCATTGCGATGATAGTTGCGTTTTTCATGATTCAATCCTCTGTGTATTTAGTTTCTGTTGGCTACGTTGTGTAGCGATGAGTACAGATTACTGATGCACAGAAAATCAGTCATAAGGGTTTGGTAAAGGTTTAGTAAGGATGGGTTATTTTCTTCTTCAGAAGCAAAAGTATATTGGAAAAAGAAAGAAATACCCGTACAGAATTGCACCAAATATTAGGGGTGGGAGGTAGGGCAAGATAAAGGGTATGTACCAGTGACCTGATAAGTCTTTGATTCGACTAGCGAATGTTTGGTACAAGGCTATACTGCCTTTGTACAAAGCTTTTGATAACGTACTGATTATCCATCAGTTAGTTTGGTACAAGCTCAAATATCAGTATTCTATTTGTACTAATGTACCAATAATGGTACTAATCATATACAGTAGAGCCATGGAATCACCCAGTAAAAAAATACAGGCTCGCTTCTATCTAACCGACAGCGAGAATAACCCGGTACGGGATTGGATCATGGATTTATCCGATGACGACCGTAAAGCAGTAGGTGTTGCGATCCAGAAGGTTGAATTTGGCTGGCCTATAGGTATGCCTTATTCCCGGAAGTTGGAAAGCAAACTATGGGAAGTCAGAACTAATCTGACAGACGGGAAAATAGCGCGGGTTATTTTTACCCTGGTAGATGATGACATGGTGTTACTTCACGGTTTCATTAAAAAAACTCAGAAGACACCAACTACGGAATTAGAGACAGCACGCAAACGGCTGAAGGATATTCAAGATGAACAGTAATCCTCACATTGGCGGAACCTTTGATGACTTCTTAGCAGATCAGGGGATTCTGAAAGAGTGCGAAGATGTTGCCATCAAGCAAATATTAGCCGACCAAGTATCAGACCTGATGCAGAAAAATAAAATCAGCAAAACGGTTATGGCAAAACGAATGAACACTAGCCGGTCATCACTGGATAGGTTTCTTGATCCTGATAACAATAGTGTGACTCTGAATACTTTGCATCGTGCAGCATCTGCTGTTGGTAGGGAACTGCATATTGAGCTTCGGTAATTAGTTGTTAATAAGCGGCGCAGTACATCCTATCCGACAGCCACCCCTGACACTCGCCGCCATTGGACGGGGATTCGCGGCGCGCACAAGGTCAAAAGGATACGACGGCAAAAGTAAGCGCCACGAACCCCGACCAACACAGCCGCAGCCAGGCACGCGCGGGAGCGCCCAAACATTACAAGCCCGAATTTACACATAATGTCTGTTATGCGAAACCAGAAGTATCAGCTTCGCGCAGTTCGCATAACTCGACATTATGTTACTTTCGGGCTTTCCTCATTTAAGTCTGCGGCTAAGTCTCCCCAGCACAGCGAGGCTTTGGTGCTGCGGCCTTATGGATTGGTATGCCTTACAAAACCGTGACGCTTCGCTTTACTTTGATAGAATCACAATTCCACTGAGCAAAACTGGAAAATATAGAAGTGAAATATTTAATTTCAGAAGAGGATAGACACTTCAAGAGTCAGGTAGAGAGCTGCCAATTCCCTGTTTCTGATTTTGATCATCGTGCACACTTACGCTTAGCCTATATTTATCTCGCCCAAAACAGCGATACAAAAAAATCTGTTGATCTTGTACGAGAAACACTGACTAATCTACTGGAACATGCTGGTATTAATCCGGCTGCTAAATTTCATGAGACATTAACAGAAGCCTGGGTATTGGCTGTTCACCACTTCATGGCTAAAACTGAGCGTTCAACATCCGCTGATAATTTCATTGAACAGCACCCGGTAATGCTTGATTCAAAAATCATGCTAACTCACTACTCAGCAGAATTACTGTTTTCGGATACTGCCCGCAAGGCGTTTGTTGAACCCAATATAGATCCAATCCCAAGATATAGAAGCATTGTCTAATGGAAAACACTCAAATTGTCATTTTCTTATTGGCTTCACTCGCGGTCATTCTGACACCAGGTCAGGACTTGGTGCTGGTCTTATCGCGTGGTATTGCCCACGGCATAAAGGCAGGCATTGTTACTGCTGCCGGGGTTAGCATCGGATTGATGGGGCATACATTGCTAGCTGCTTTTGGGGTCGGTGCTTTATTAACAACATCCGAGTTGTTTTTTTCCATTGTGAAGTATGTAGGAGCCGCTTATCTGATGTATCTGGGGGTAAAGATGCTCTTGAGTAAACGCTCTGATTTAGCGCTTGAAGAAACCCATTCTAAAAGTTTAAAAAAGGCATTTATCACTGGTGCCTTATCCAATATATCCAATCCTAAAATAACGATTTTTTACCTGGCTTTCTTACCTCAGTTCATTTCAGTGAATACACAAAACCCAACTCTGCTGCTATTTATTTTAGGCTCGACGTTTGCCTTACTGACTTTCATTGTCAAAGTACCCTTTGGCTATTTTGCAGGACGCTCTTCCCAGTGGCTAAGGTCGCGTCCCAAAGTTATTCATTGGATGGATCGGGTCAGTGGATCAGTCCTAATTGCATTAGGATTGAGACTCGCATTCGATAGTGGTGATTTTGATAAATGATTCTTCAGCATCAAAATAAACGGACGATTCTGTTGCACGTTTGTGTTCACATTTTGCGGTTTTTTATGTGCGGCAATCGTCTAATTCTGCCAGCAACAGGCTTTTGTTGAACAAGGCATGAAAAAGCCGGAGACATGTCCGGCTTTTGGTTTGATCTTTTTCACC
>JBMZDT010000226.1:0-4481 GCA_049614505.1 Leucothrix sp. | reverse complement strand
CCGCTCAATTAATTGCCTGGATTGACTTCGATGGTAATGGTGTTTTTGATCCGGATGAGGCAGCAGTACGCAGTATCCCAACGGGTACAGTCGGAAGCACAATCACTTTAAACTGGTTCAGTATTCCTTCTGATATCCAAGTGGGTGATACTTTTGTTCGACTACGCCTCACAACAGAATCGATAAATAATCAAGAGCCGATTGCGGCTAAAAGTGACGGTGAGGTTGAAGACTACCCTCTCACCATTGTTAGTGGCGGGGTCACAGTCAGTGGACGGGTCTATGTTGACACTAACAGCAATGCTACGGAAGACAGTGGAGAGGCGGGTATCGGCAGTACTGTCGTGGTTTTACATGATATTTTCACTGGTACTTGCTTTAGTATCAAGACGATGGGCAATGGTGACTACAGCTTTACAGGGGTTCCGGATGGAGGTTATGAACTCTATCAGGCACATGGAGAAGCAACACCTGTCCCACAGAATTGCGGTACATCATTTGCTAACAACCCCACAGGCTACCAATCCACAACAGCAGATATTTTGTATGTAACGGTTGCTGGGGCTGACATTACAGATCAGGACTTTGGTGAAGTGGCGGGCGCTAACAGCCCAGCAACGGGTAATACTGGTGCTGGTATTCGTTTTGAGCCAGATAACCAAAGTGAAATTCTGCCAGGCAATATCACGTTCTACCCACATACCTTTAGCAGTGATGCTGAGGGTGCTGTGAGTTTTACAAGCAGCGGTAGTGGCGGTTCTGTGAATGGTTGGACACAAACGATTTATCAAGATACGGACTGTAATGGCACGCTCAACGGCACTGAAGGCGACACTCCAATCAATGGAGTTAATTTTGGCATTCCAGCAGGCGGGCGACTCTGCTTAATCGATAAAGTGTATGCGCCCGCTAATGTTCCTGCTCAGGATCGTTATGAGGTAACCACCACGGCGACCTTCACCTATGCTGGGGGAAGTTTGCCACCTGCTGTGCTGGCTGTAACAGATATCACAACTGCTGGCCAGACGGTAGCAACGCCCTCCACACCGCAAACAGGTGAATCGCGACTTGAGCTCACTAAAACAGTAGAGAATACCAGTCAAGGTACGCCTGAAACAGAAACGCTGAACCAAGCACGGCCGGGTGATTTTCTGACTTATCGGATTTACTATCGCAATACTGGTACTGGGCCCATTAACGACCTTAACGTAAATGATATCGTACCTCACTACGCCGGGCTGGTTGGGGGCAGTAATGCCTGCAATATCACACTTACGGGAATGACCTGCACACCCAATCTCAATATTGATGAGCTGGATTGGGCATTTACGGGGCCTTTGATTAGTGGAGCAGAGGGTCATGTGAGCTATGAAGTGATGGTTGATAATTGATATCAGCCAGCCTTTAAGGAGCCTTAAGGTTAATGCGTCAGCGACGTTCACAGGCGTAATGGTAAACGCCCAGACAATCATCGATTAAACACCAAATGAAGCGACCTATGACTCCAACGGGTATTTGGGATGTTCCTTGGCTTTGTTCCAGTAGCGTAGAATGATGTTCAGGTAGCCTGAGCAATAATAATTGCCATTGCCTGCCAGCACAGCCTCGCGTTCAGCTTGCCAAATGGCAGGGAGGTAGTACCAAGCGAGCTGGGGCTCTTGATGATGGATGGCGTGCAGGTTGTTGTTGAGGTACATCAGGCTCATCACGGGGTTGGTGTCGACAATAATAGACCGTTCTTTTGAATGTGCGACGGCACGATGTTCGATAAAAGCGCGTAGCAAAGTGAGCGAGATGCCAAGATAAACAAACAGAAATAGGTAGGCTGCTAACGGGATTTCACAAATCACAACAACCCAATACAGCACAGGCAGACACGCTAAAATATGAATTCCCCAGTTGCGGATACTTTGGTGATCGCCTGCTAATACCGAACGTATTTCAGCAACCCAAAGTGTGCCAATAATATGGAGAGGGCCCCAAAAAAAGCGACCTAACAACGTATTGTAAAAACGGTAATAGGATTGCAGCCAGCGAGGTAAGCGTTGCCATTTTTTCGGGTGTAGGTAGTAGCTTTCTGGGTCTAGGATTGGATCGGTCAGTTGGTGGTTAATGTGATGGGTTAAATGTGTCGATTGATACAACTTGTAGGGTAGCCAGAGCGCAATATTAGGGAATAGCAGGGCTTCATTTAACCACTGTTTAGGTGTTGGGTGACCGTGTAGGATTTCATGTTGTAAAGAGCCAAACAAAGCAAGAACATAGCTGCCAAGCGGTAATATGATCCACCAAGGCAGTGCATGATAAAAAGCGGTTAATAAGAGAAAGGCTAACCAATTGATAATGATCAGCCCTATGGTCGGCCACTCTACCGTTGCGGTTGTAAAAGGAGTTGGTTGAGCGGTTGGGCTTAGCACAGTCATCATTTCCCCTTGGAATCAGACCCATGTCAAGCAGCGGCGTCTTTGATAGCGCACGCATAGGGTCATGTGTAAGAAAAGATTAGCAATATCCAAGCGATCAATAGAACTATCGATTTTTGATTAGGTAAATTATAAAAACCGATAGCTGCTGGCTCCAACTACACGCCCCTGAGCAAATGCAGCTACAAGAAAGGGTGCCTGGTGCCTTTTAAGCTGGGATCAAGACCTCCATCAAGCGCGGATCAAACTTAAAACCATCAGCAATGGCTTGGTAGGGGTTGTCACTGCCCGTTAAGTCTGGAAATGAGCAGCCTTTGAGTAACATAGCTTCGCGTACATCAGTCAGTGCTGGGTCTGCAAAGGCTTCGGTCAGAGCCGTTTGCATGCGCTGTTTGGTTGTTAAGTCGGTACTAATAGCCGTTACATAGGGCAGTGCGGGAGCAGCTTGAGAGCGTGAGATGATACGAATGCCATCAATCGCAGCAGGTCGGTAGCGCTTTAGTAGCGCAAATGTCACACAGTCAATGGCTGCGACATCCGCTTGTTTGCTTTGAATGAGTTTGAGGCTTTCGACATGTGACCCTGAGTCACGAATGGCTTGGAAAAAGTGCCCGTTTTCACTAAATGGATGTGCTTCAAACATAAGCGTTGTCATGCCAGAGTGTGAGTCAGGCCCATTAATGGCGGCTACTGTGTTTTTTAGCTCATTGATGTGCTTATAAGGGCTGTCTTCATGTACCACGATGTGACTAGCGTAGTGATAAGGCTCACAACCCGGCGCATCCCAATCCGTGACCATTAATACGGACAGGTGTTTATCATAGCCACGAACAACATTTAAACCACAGCATTGGCTGAAGAATAGCTGTTCAGATTTCCAGAGTTGGTCAAGGGGAATAGTGTCAGTCAGTCCTGTAGGTACATCGCTAATGCCTTGCTGCTGCATGTGTTTTGCAATGCCTTTCCACCATGCTTGAGCTGCTGCTCTGATCTCAGGTTGATTATACATCGGTAAACTGGCTTGCTTGGTTAAATGACTCATTCGGTTCTCTATGGATTGCTAAATTTTGCGGGTATATTACGCGGATGATTCCGTATTCGCTAAAACAACTGAGTTATTTCGTGGCAGCGGCTGAGCTAAAGTCGACAAGTGCAGCGGCGCGCAGTTTACATGTATCCCAGCCTTCTATTTCAGCAGCGATAAAACAATTGGAGTCGGTGCTGGGTGAAGTGTTGCTTATTCGCCACCAAGGGCAAGGTGTGACGCCCACACCACATGGACGAGCGTTGGTGATTCGTGCCAAAGCGCTATTGAGCCTTGCGGAAGATATTCGTTTTGAGCACAACACTGAAGCGTCAGGGTCTGTGGTGATTGGTTGTTTTGTGGATATCAGTCCGTATTACTTGCCAGAGATTTTAAGTGAATTAAATGCGCTGTATCCTGCTATTCGTTGCCGCATCGTTAATGCGGAGCTGCACGAAATACCTTACTTATTAAAGCAAGGTGCGTTGGACATTGGGATTAGCTATGGTGTATTGCTTGAGGAAGGTATTGATTATGAGCGCCTTAAAGTCGTTACCCCAAGTGCCATGTTGCCTGCAAATCATTCCCTTAGCCAGCTAGAGCAAATACCCCTTGCTAAGCTGATGGAGGAGCCTTTTGTGCTGTCTGACTCACCGTACTCCAGTGACTTTCTGCAAAATGTATTGAGTAGCCGTGGTTTTCTGCCAAAAGTGGCTTACAACGCTCAGACCTTTGAGTTGCAGCGAGGTATGGTTGCCAATGGTTTAGGGGTTTCCCTAAGCTATACCCAGCCACGATGCTCGAAAAGCTATGACGGTAAAGAAATCGTGTATCGGCCCCTAGTTGAAACGCTGCCTAGCCAAGACATTATTGTTGCGCGTCATAGCAAAGCATCATTAACAGCTGTTACTTCAGTGGTTTGGGATGTGATCCGCCAAAAAATTACTGAGCCGCTTTAGCTTCTTTTGGTGCTGCAACCTTTGCCTCAGGCAAGGCTTTCTTGGCAGCTTTGTTCGTTGCAGCGTCATAGGTCA
>JBMZDT010000225.1:0-4501 GCA_049614505.1 Leucothrix sp. | reverse complement strand
CAATCGCTCCCAATGCACCTGAGTTTAGCGTCGTTAACGGCTGTCCTTTTAAAACCTTATCGCCCACTGAGACGATAATCCTTATATCAGGACTTGCTTCAGGTACAGGAATAATAAGCTGAGGTGGGAGCGCAAGTGTTTTGATAGGGTGTTGCGTAGAGGCTTCCTTGTAAAACTCAGGGTGCACACCACCGCGCATTTTCCATAGCCTTGAAATCAGCTTCATCACTGACGCTTACTGACAGGTACTGGAACCGATGTAGACGGAGCTGCTTGAACAGGCTCAGGCCAAACCCAGCGCTGCGGCGTCTCATCAACAGGAATCATATCAATGCAATCAACAGGACACGGGGGCAAGCACAGATCACAGCCTGTACATTCATCAGCAATCACTGTGTGCATAAGCTTAGCAGCCCCTACAATGGCATCGACTGGGCAAGCCTGAATGCACAAAGTGCAACCAATGCACGTTGCTTCACGAATGATTGCAACGGTAGGGGTACTTGCTGCCTGTAATTCTTCATCTAAAGGGACAGCGTCAACATCTAATAAATCAGCCAATGCTTGAATCGTCGCATCTCCACCCGGTGGGCATTGATTAATGCCAACCTCCTGCTTCGCAATAGCCTCGGCGTAAGGCCGACAGCCCGGATAGCTGCATTGACCACACTGTGTCTGCGGTAACAATTGATCGATTTGGTCAACAACCGGGTTGCCCTCTACTTTGAATTTTTGCGCAGAATAACCCAGCAAAAAGCCAAAAAACACGGCCATTCCCACTAAGACTAATATTGCACTGACCATAGCCTACGCCTTAATCAAACCACTAAAACCCATGAACGCCAGTGCCATCAGCCCTGCGGTGATCATAGCAATGGCATTCCCTTGAAAAGCGGCGGGCACATCGGATACGGCAATTCGCTCACGCATGGCAGCGAACAAAATCAACACCAAGGTGAACCCCATTGACGAGCCAAAACCGTAAAGTGCAGATTCTAAAAAGTTGTGACTTTGCTGCACATTTAGCAACGCAACACCTAACACCGCACAGTTCGTTGTAATGAGCGGCAGGTAAATACCGAGTACATTGTGCAGCATCGGGCTGGTTTTATGTACAACCAGCTCTGTAAAACCAACAATGGCCGCAATCACAAGAATAAAACTAATCGTTCGTAAGTACTCCAGCTCAAACGGATCTAATAGGAAGTTATTAATGAGGTAACTCATCACTGAGGATAACGTTAAGACAAACGTTGTCGCTAGCCCCATACCCATAGCCGTTTCCAGTTTGCGTGACACCCCCATAAAAGGGCATAGTCCCAAAAACTGCGACAAAACAATGTTGTTCACCCAAACGGTGCTGACGATAATCAGTAGATACTCAATCATTACAGCGATCTGGCGTAAATAAAAGTGTGGGCATTTTGCCATAGCTTGAATACTAAAAATAGCATTCAAGCAGTTCAGAAAGATCTACACCGCTTGCGCAAGTGGTGTCATTGACTCAAGCGACCAACGTGGCTGAGGTGAAATCACCGCTTCTTCAAACTGCCCTGCGGCTAGCCGTAAGGCCCCAGCATAAGCAATCATTGCCCCATTATCTGTGCAAAAAGCCTGTCTTGGAAAGAATACCTCAGCACCGAGCTCTCCCAACCGTACTCGCAAGCGCTTATTTGCGCCGACACCGCCTGCAACGACTAATCGCTTAAACCCTGTTTGCTTGAGTGCTCGGTCACATTTAATCGCCAGTGTTTCTACCACAGCTTCCTGAAACGCATAGGCAATATCGGCTTTAGCTTCTGGCGTTCCCGAGGACTGTTGCCAAGCCAACAAGGCCGCCGTTTTCAAACCACTAAAGCTAAAGTCTAACCCAGGACGATTAACCATTGGACGTGGGAACTTGATATCACTGGGCTTTCCTTGCTCGGCAAGCTTTGCGAGCTCAGGCCCACCGGGGTAAGACAGACCTAACATTTTTGCCGTCTTATCAAATGCTTCACCGACAGCATCGTCAACCGATTCGCCCAAAATAGCGTATTCACCGATGCCATTAACTTCGACCAATAGAGTATGCCCTCCCGAAACCAACAAGGCCACAAACGGAAATTCTGGTGCATCCTCTTCTAGCATTGGCGCGAGCAAGTGCCCTTCCATGTGGTGTACCGCAAGTGCAGGGATCTCTAAACCCCAAGCCAATGTTCGGCCCACCGAGGCACCCACCATTAATGCACCAATTAAGCCAGGCCCTGAGGTATAGGCAATACCTTCTAATTGATCCATAGATAGGCCCGCGTCAGAAACGGCGTCGCGCACTAACGGCAATAGTTTGCGAATATGATCCCGTGATGCAAGCTCTGGAACCACACCGCCATACTCAGCGTGCATTGCAACTTGGCTATATAGCTTATCAGCCAACAGTCCTGACGCGGTATCGTAAATTGCTACGCCGGTCTCATCGCAAGATGACTCAATTCCTAATACTATCATAGCCTTTTATGTACCCCTTCAATCCTGTATGCTGTGCCGAAAATTAAGTTAGCAATGATAAAGCCAGACGCTCTTTATGGACACACAATCTACAAAAGAAATGCCAGCGGGTAAACCGATAACATCACGCTACTCACTAGGCTTTCGTAGTATCCTCATTGGTTTTATCGCCATCGCTATGCTAGTGCCCTTGTTTATGGCAAAACAGGTCGTTAGTGATCGCACTTTTTACTATCGTACGGCTATCGCTAGTATTGCAAAAACGTGGGGAACACAGCAAATCATTGCCGGCCCTGTGCTGGTCATTCCTTACACTGAGCACATTATTAGTGTGGACACGGTGACAGATGATAAAGGCGAAACGCGTACTGTTAGCCGCGATATTTTCAATGAAAAAACCATGGTGCTGCTACCAAAAGACTTACACGTTGAGTCTGAGATTATTGAAAAACACCGCAAACGCGGCATTTACGATGCCTTAGTGTATAAGGCAGAAGTTGCGCTCACGGGCCATTTTGATTTAAACGAGCTACCCGATAAAAAATCCAAGCGCATTAACGTGCAATGGAAAAATGCTTGGCTCGCCGTGGGGTTAAGTGACACCAGAGCCATTGATGAGACTTGGCCACTCAGGTGGGGCAAAAACGCTAACTCTCCCCTAAAACCAGGCACACTACTGGCTGATCTGCTGCCACAAGGTTTCCATGCCAAAATGAAAGACTTAGATCGTAACTTGGTATTACCGGAGTTTCGTATCAAATTCAGCGTCAATGGTAGCGAGGGCTTGAGCTTTGCCCCCGTAGGTGAAACGACTACCGCAAATATTCAGTCAGGCTGGCCGCATCCAAGCTTTATTGGGGATATTCCACCTGTAAAGTCAGAAATTGCGGCCAATGGCTTCAGTGCTGAGTGGCGCGTACCGAACATAGCCAGAAATTACCCACAAACTTGGCTACTCAGTGAGGGCAAGCATGATCTCTATGCACTAAAATCGGGTGTAAAGCTCTTTACCCCTGTTTCTTTATACGCCAAGATCGAACGGGCGGTGAAGTACGGCGTGCTATTTATCGGGCTGACTTTTCTGACTTTTTTGATTTTTGAAATCACACAAAAAACGCGTTTTCATGTGATTCAATATGGCTTAATTGGCCTAGCACTCAGCATGTTCTACATCATCTTGCTGTCACTCTCAGAACAAATCGCATTTCGCATGGCTTATCTTTACGCCGCAACGGCGACCGTCAGCATTATCACGCTATACACCATTTCAATCCTTAAGAGCTTTGGGCGAGTCATGCTGATTCTGATGTTCTTAAGTGGGCTGTATGCTGTACTCTACTTCATTTTACAAATGGAAGATTATGCACTGTTAGCCGGTGCTGGCACGATGATGCTGATTATCATGGTATTAATGTTTGCAACGCGTAATTTGGAACATGATAGCTGAGGCACCTAGCACTCAAATAGGCTTCCAGACCACTACGATATCATTAATCTGGATATCTGAACGCCTTGGCTTAATTTGAAAATCTTCAATAGTCACGTTTTCAATTGCAAACTCATCCGCTAAATCAGTAATTTTATCTTCGAGCTCCTCTTCCAACGCTCGAAGATCATCCTCTACTTTCTGCACTCGTTCTTTAGCACGGCTAATATCGCCACGTTCTTTTAGCACCCGCGAACCCGCGCGGCCGATAGAAGCCCGAGATTTACCAAATAAGGCACCCAGCAACGTAATTCCTACATTCATATAAGAACTGGTGCTATCAGCCTGCTCTTTTTCAACGCTCAGTTGATAGCGCATCAGCCTATCGAGTAAGACCTTTTCTTTTTTACCGTAACGCTCCTGCAAGGTTTCAATCGAGCGCTCTTTTTTATCATTTAGCGCATCCGATACCCGGATTTTAAAATCGCCCAGCGACTCGTAAGGATAAGACTCTAGCTTGGGATTTTTACAGCGATATAGCTCCAACTCATGCTCATGATACAACCAGTCTGACAGTGACTTGGCTGT
>JBMZDT010000224.1:0-4514 GCA_049614505.1 Leucothrix sp. | reverse complement strand
CGCAGAAAACCATTAGTAGCAGCCGCGAAGCGGCTGCGCACTCAGCGAGTGCACTAGAAGAATTGAAAGTACAACACCGCCAAGCGATCGAGGATGGCAAGCAAAAGGCCGCCTTACTAGCCAGTCAGCAGACGGAAAACCATGACCTGGCTAAACAGCTGGATGCCTCGAGGGCTAAAGTTGAAACCATTCAAACCCGAATGGAAGACCTGAAAGCAGACAGTGATGCCCGTATCAATGATCTCAAAACGGAACTGGCTCATGCGCACAATGAAGCCAAAAGCCAACGCGAACAGCTGGCGGACGCGAATAAATTAGCCGGTGACAGTCGTGAAGCAGCGGCCCGCTTTGCCGGGGAACTGGATGCGCTCAAGCTTCAGTATGAGCAACTAGTGAAACAACTGAAAAGTCAATAAGATTATTTTAAGTAAGGATTGCAATACTTATTGATTATTTTGGTTATTTTTAATACATTAATTTTGTTCATCCCCTTGAACACCTGCTGGATTGCAAAGACTTTTTTAGTCTTCTTTTTTACCGCCACCTTGTGGCGGTTTTTTTTCGCCCAAAGAAAAGCCATCGCGTCCTTGCGATGGCTTAGTAGTGCTTGAGATCAGACTCGGGGGAGACTGGTTATTCTCGACACTCTCGTAGACACCTGGGCAAAGTGCTACGCTTTTTTTACACCGCCCTTGGGGCTAGGAGTGCGGTGCTTTAAGTAGAGACGTGGATTGCGAATCGTGGTCTCTCGGGGTTATTTTTATTGACCATAGCATAGATAAGTAGAGATTTCATTCAGCTAGTGTTCAGATTGAAGACGAATATATTGATGATTATTGATAAATTTAAGCCATAACCCTCTAAACAGCCTCTCGTCACCCAAACAAAACCACTCACTCAGGTTTCAACCTGTCTACTTTGCCAGTGCTCTAATCTTAGGTAATTGGTCGTACAAATAATCAACACCAATATAATTAGCTGATTAAGGTTATGTTCATTCTTTATTCATCAATAAGGGGATATAACGGTAAACAATCAACGACGTTACGAGGTCATCTCATGATTGAAATACTGGCAGCCCATAGACGGGAATTAGAAAGTGAGTTACGGGCACGTGTTCAAGCGTTCTTCGAAGCAAATGCAGAGGAAGCCCCGGAAAGTATCTCTATTGAAATGAAACTCACAGAGCCGGAGCAGGGCAATGGCTTATCAACTATTCATATTCTCGTTAAGGATGCCTGCACCGGCGCTACGCTGATGACGGTATAAGCTGACTCGCTGATCTCTTGATACTTCAGCGCTTTACCCTTTGGGCCTACCGCGCATAAAGGCGATGATGGGCTCAATCTCCTATTATTTTCTTGCGTGTACTGGTTGGTTATCCACAGCTTTCCTTTGTTTCTTTTGTTTCTTTTGTTTCTTCTTGTTTCTAGAGCCTATAACCTTTTATAAATCACATAGATACAGACTTAAAAAGGACATTTAAGTGGTCAAAAGGGACATTTAGGTGGTATTAAAAGGACATTTAGGTGGTTAAAAAGGACAAAAAAAAAATTGACTCTTTATATTTAAAAGGACATGATTTTCTTGATGTCCTTTTAGGGTTTTACTATGTCTTCCGATTCGGCGCTTGATGCGCAGCTTGCACAATTAAAACTTAGCATTGAGTCTAAGAATAAAAATACGAATGTTGCTTATGATGGTCTCCGTGATGTGGCCGACAACAGCGTTACCAAGTCTAACGCGTTGGCTCGTGCCTACTACCGTTTTGGTCTCGTTGAAAAACGGTGCATGGAAGCCTTGATCAGTAAACTGAACCCGCTTCGTAGTGATGTCGCTTATCAGGATATTGAGTTATCCGCATTGGAGTACTGCAAGGCTTATGGTGTTTCTGAGAAACATGCTTACCAGCATCTGATCAACGCGGGGGATGCGCTCATTAATCGCGTCATTACCATCGACAGCCCACAGGTTGGGGTGGATAAAGAGAAGCTAACGCTGATGAGTCGTGTGCAATACCTGTCAGATAGAGGTCGTGTGATCTGCACCTTTAACAACTTGGTTATCCCCCACCTACTCTACATTCGCAATCAGTTCACCAAGTACCCACTTCGCGACGCGGTTAATTTCAGCAGTTCCTACACCTGGCGGTTCTATGAGTTACTGGTTAGCTGGGCGCAAGACAAACGGGACACAAACGGCCGGCTGATTGGGTGGATTGCAAACCAAAGCGTTGATGAATTAAGAGAAATGCTGGGCGTTCCTGCCAGTTACAACTGGCAAAAATTTAACACGCGGGTGCTTGGTGTGGCTCAAGCAGAGCTCAAAGAAAAGGCAAACATTCGGGTAACGATTAGGGTGATAAAAACGGGCCGAAAAATTACCAACTTGGATATTGATTTCATTGAAAGCGACCAGCAGCAACTCCCTTTGGGAATTGCTGGGAGTTAAATAAGATCAGGCGCAGGCGTTTGCACACGTTGTTTTCGGAATACACGGTGCCACGTAACCGTTATTAGCCCCGGTACCGGTAAGTAAGGCTTCGCATAATCGGCATTATGTAACGCTTGCCTAAACCTCTAAAGTGCAGGAACTAAACTCGGTACAACACTTCGCATATTAAATATAACTCGTTCGATATTGTTCTTAATCCAAGCTATTATGGCCATTAATAATAGGCATTTTATGGGCTGCCAATGAATCAGCTAATCACTCTATTACTCTCTTCAGCTCTGCTGATCATGTTAGTTTCTGCCAGTGCAAATGCACTTCCACCCAATGCACATGCCGTTGGCAATGGCTGGAAATGTAATACGGGTTACAAGCGGCAAGGGCAGCAATGTAATAAGATATTTATACCGCCGAATGCTGTTTTCAGAGGGCAAGGCTGGATTTGTAATGCGGAGAAAATTCGTAGTGTCTTGCAACTCGTGATCGACTGACACTACCTAATTATTTTTTACCTTGTAAATGATTTCTTGATGCGCTGTACTAATCGGCATGGTTTCAAACGGACTTACATTTGAACCACCCGTATTGCCTTTAGGAACCAACCCCATTGGCGTTGCTGTGGCAGCACCAACAATACGAAATAACTGTCCAAAGCACTCTGTTAATTTTGAATGACGGACAGCCCAAGCCAGCATAAGCATATGTACTTTGACATGCCAATAGGTAGATTCTTGCCCGAGAATATGAGCATTTTCTAGGTGTTTAAACTCAGCATTGATATCAGCTCGTTCCTGTTCTTTGGTTGCCAAAAGGAGTTCAGATTGTACATAAGGCGCAATGTTTTTAGTAAATTTACTGTGTAGGCTAAAAAATCTTGGGACTGTTTTCTTATAGCATCGATAATCCTCGCCATATTGCGCCTCTAACCATGGCTCTTCAAAAAAGGGAGCTAACATGTAAATGACAAACCAAAGCGACAGGAGGATGTATACAAAACTGGAATTAACGAATCCTCCCCATCCAAACATTCCGAGCATCGAGGCAACGTATACAGGGTTTCTGCTTAGCTGATACCAACCCGTTATCATCAACCCTTGCTTCTCTCCATGAGCGTTTTTCCAGCCCAGTTGAACACTCAAATAAGTAGCGAACCCAAAGCCTAGAAGACCCAGCGGTAGCCAGACTAAGTAGCGAACCCACGATGCTACAAGAGGATCTGAACCGAAAGTTCTAACCGATAGAATCAATAAGCCGAAAAACATGATTCTAAACAAGAGCCAAAAAACTAAATATTGCCAGGTGTTTTTATTTGGAGGAGGGAAAAACACAAAGCCTTTATGAATATATGAAATCGTCGACAGGGTTAATATCAACAATATTGCTGTCAGTGATATTACAAAAATAAATTGATCCATGATTTACCCTCAGTGAGTTTCTCACATATCGATGAGAAACCCACCATGCTCCTTGTGTTTCTAGTTTGTTGATTCAACGTGATCATTCACCATTTTCATAAGCTGATCTGGACCGAAATCAAGCAAAGGAAGCCCACCTACAAAGAATGTGGGTGTCTGACGAACATTGACGGTTTCAATGTCAGCAGCATCTTGGGTGAGTACATTGTTAATTGCATCACTATTCATGTCCTGACGTGCTTTTTCTACATCGAGACCAGCAATCTTCGCGGCTTCCCAAGCGATATCTAGTCTAGCGCCAGAGTGATTAGCCCACTGAGGCTGTGTCTCCAGAAGCGCTATAAGGACAGATTCAAAGACACCTTGTAGGCGGGCAGTTTCGAGTATACGCACTGCGATGTCAGAGCCATCATGAAAAGCAGCATACCGCATAACAATACGAACTTTTTCGGGGTGCTGCTTGCGAATCTCGGTGATTGTCGGATGCATGGCACGGCATGCTTCACAAGCAGGATCGAAAAACTCCACGATAGTAACGGGTGCATTCTCTGGCCCAAGTACAGGTGAATAAGGGCGAATTAATGCATTCCCTGCAGGAGCCTCTTTTTTTGCTATTAGTGTTTCACTGGTCGCTGTAGCTGCCTCATT
>JBMZDT010000223.1:0-4529 GCA_049614505.1 Leucothrix sp. | reverse complement strand
CATTACGGTTAGCAATAACACGGTAGCGCCTCTTTATTTGCAAAAGCTCCAGAGTAATTTGGGCGAATTTAAACACAGCCAAGTGACGCTTCCCGATGGTGAGCGTTTTAAGACACTTGAGGTATTGGATCAGATATTCACTGGCATGCTGGACAGTGGCTGTGATCGCCGGACTACTTTATTGGCGTTAGGTGGAGGTGTTGTAGGGGATATGGGTGGTTTTGCAGCGGCCAGTTACCAACGAGGCATTAACTTTATTCAAGTACCCACTACATTACTGTCGATGGTAGATTCATCGGTGGGTGGTAAAACTGGAGTCAATCATCCTCTGGGTAAGAATATGATTGGCGCGTTTCATCAGCCTCAATGTGTGATTATCGATACAGACACCTTAAGCACACTCAATGATCGAGAGCTAAGCGCAGGGCTGGCAGAAGTCATCAAGTATGGCCTAATTCGAGATACTGAATTTCTAACGTGGTTGAATGACAATATGTCGCTGTTGTTAGCACGCGACCCTGAGGCGTTGGCTTATGCGATTTTCCGGTCTTGCCAGCACAAAGCTGACGTGGTGGCTGCGGATGAGCGAGAGCAAGGGCAGCGGGCGTTATTAAACCTAGGCCACACCTTTGGTCATGCAATTGAAAGTGGCATGGGGTACGGCAATTGGCTGCACGGTGAGGCTGTCGCTGCTGGAACGGTGATGGCAGCAGAACTCTCACAAAAAATGGGTTGGATTAGTACGGATGATGTGGAAGCCATTAAGCAATTATTGATATCGGCTAATTTACCCACTGAACCACCCAGTTTGTCAGCGGCGGAATACCGACAGTATATGGCCAGAGATAAGAAAGTGCAGGATGGCGTGATGAATTTAGTGTTATTAAAGCAGATCGGGGAAGCGGTGCTAACCAGTGACTATGACGTGGCAGCGTTTGATGCTGTACTGGAACGAGCATGACCGCAAGCTATGCTGCCAGCATAGACACCAGCCGAGGGCGCCAGCACGCTGAGCCTGCGCCTGCTTATCGGACAGAATACCAACGTGATCGCGATCGTATTATTCATTCCACAGGCTTTCGGCGCTTGGAGTATAAAACCCAAGTCTTTGTCAATCATGAAGGTGATTTATACCGGACGCGGCTAACGCATTCCATTGAAGTGGCCCAGATTGCGCGGTCAATTGCGCGCACACTTGGGCTAAATGAAGACCTTACTGAAGCAATCGCATTAGCACACGACTTAGGACACACGCCCTTCGGTCATGCTGGGCAAGATGCGCTTAATGCCTGCATGAAACCTTATGGTGGTTTTGAGCACAATTTGCAATCGCTACGGGTCGTTGATCACTTAGAAAATAAATATGCAGCGTTTGATGGCCTTAACCTAACCTTTGAAACCCGTGAGGGTGTGCTTAAACACTGTGCGTTAGCTAATGCTAGAAGCCTAGGGGATGTTGGGCAGCGATTTATAGATAAAACCCAGCCCAGTTTAGAGGCGCAGCTCACTAATATTGCGGATCAAGTGGCTTACAATAATCATGATATTGATGATGGTATCCGCTCAGGTTTAGTTAGCATCGAACAGCTAAGAGCCGTTGACCTGTTTGCAAATTATTATGATCAGGTTAAGTGGAAATATCCTGATTTAGACGATAGCAAAAGTGTTCATGAAACCATTCGGCAAATGATTGGTGAGCAGGTCACAGACCTCATTCAGACAAGCCAAAACAACATTAATGACTCTGGAGTGGCGACCATTGATGATGTCAGGGCGCAATCCGAATCACTCATTAGATTTAGTGACGAAATGTTTACTCAAAGCCGCCTAATGAAGAAATTCTTGCGTGAGAATTTATATTTTCATCATCAGGTGTATCGAATGACGCGCAAAGCGCATCAAATTATTGAAGCGCTGTTTGAAGCGTTTATTCATGATGCTAAATTATTGCCCCCTGAACATCAGCGTTATGCAAGCAATGCAAAAGCGAGTGAAGATGAAGCTGATTATGCAAGGGTCGTTGCAGACTATGTTGCAGGTATGACAGATCGTTTTGCGATTAAAGAGTACGATAGGCTATTCAATATGAGCAATCAATTGCTGTAGTGGTCTAGGTTAATACGGTAAGTGATTAAATTTATTGCTGATAAGCGGTAAATTTTACTTGTTTCGTCAGCCCATAAGTGTCATATTATTAAGCAATAATAAAAACAAGCAGTCGTGCATGATCACACTGTAACAATTTGGGGCTCACCGTGAATCAATCAATTTCTTATGCGAAATCTATTCATCCTACCTTCAGAAATACGCTAAATATCATCATACACATTTTAAGTGTTGCGTTGGTTTCCTTAGTGCTTTTCCTGTTTGGTTTTTACGTTATTCCTGTTTTTGGCGATACCAGCCTACAGTTATCAGACTCTATTACTCAGCGTAGTGATGAATCTAATGATGTGCTAAACCAAGACCTACAACACTTGCTCAATGCACCATCTAAACGAATCATTCTTCCCAATGCGGATGCTGATGGAGATGGGATACCAAACTTCCTTGAAGGAACAGAGGATTCTGATGGAGATGGTATTGAAAACTATCTGGACTTAGATTCTGACAATGACGGCGTCCCTGATCGTCAAGAAATTGGTTTAGAGTTAAAACGTCGCGATGTCGCCAATGAAGTTAACACTCTATTTATTGATCAGCATATCATTTCATTTCTGGATCGTTCAGTAAAGCGTGTCATTGAGAAGAAAAAGGTGCGTCAGGCGAGCCAAGCGAAACTACGTCGGCTTGCTAAAGCGACAAAGCCTGTAAAACAAGCCACCATTAAAACAGTTGGCAATGATAAAAACAGTGCAAGGGCTATTAAGCCGGTTAAAATTGGTCAAGCTAAACAGGTTAGTCAAAGACAGCCGTTACGGCCTAGGATGAATCAATCTAAGTTAGCAAAGAAAGGAACTATTCCAGCACGACTTTCAGATGCACAGCGACAGAAAATCAATGCACTAAGCCAAGTCATCGCTTCACAAAAAAACAAAAATAAGCGGACTGATAACAAAAAACAGCTTGCCGCTTCAAACTCAAAGAAGCAGCCCACTAAATCTCTAGCGATGAACAAACGTTCAAAGTCTGCTATGGATAAGCTGTTAGCCAAAGTACCTTTACAAAAAATACCAAAACAGCCAACCGTTGCCACCGTTCAGATCGATGATGATGCAGATAAAGATGGCCTGCCCAATGGTTTTGAGTTGGCGATTGGCACAGATCCAATGAATCGAGATAGTGATGGGGATAGTGTTGCTGATGCTATCGAAATTGGCTTTGATCGAAATAATCCATTGGATAGTGATCGGGATGGATTGATCGATGCGCTGGATAAAGATGATGACAATGACGGTGTGCTAACAAAATTAGAAGATGCTGACAAAAACGGTACTGCCCGAAACGATGATACTGATGGCGACGGTGTACCTAACTACCAAGATGCAAATGATGATGGCGATCGGTTTCTAACACGTGAAGAGGGTGGGACTAAAGATTCTGATAACGATGGTGTGCCAGATTACCTAGACACCGATCTGGCGGCTGGCAAAAAAGATCAATCGGCCGTGGTTGTGCTTTACGATTCGTCTGCAAAATCAGATCTTCAGATTAAAAAAGACGCTGGGAAAAATAAAAGCGCATTCAAAGGTCTGTTGGACAAGGCTAAAAGCGAGAGCCAACGCTAGGCATTCGTGTTCACTCTGCCACCAATTTAATCAGTGTTGTGCAACATTTCTCTAGCTAAGGCACGCGTTGATTCTGTAATCTCAATTCCCCCCATCATTCGTGCAATTTCTTCAGTCCGTTCATCATTTTCAAGCGTTAGCATGCCTGTGCTGGTGCTAGTTTTTCCTTTAATTTTTGTTACTTTGTAGTGCTGATGCGCTTGCGATGCGACCTGCGGTAAATGAGTCACACACAATACTTGGCGATTTTGACCCAGTTTACGCAGCTGCTGGCCCACGACCTCAGCGGTTCCTCCGCCAATTCCCGTATCTACCTCATCGAAAATCAGTGCGGGTAGCGTAACCCTTTGGGCTGCAATCATTTGTATCGCGAGTGAAATACGGGATAGTTCTCCGCCTGAGGCAACTTTGACTAGTGATTTTAATGGCTGACCGGGGTTGGCGCTGACTTGAAATTCAATATCATCTAAGCCGTGGGTAGTAAATTTATGATGTTGATCAAACGCGCACTGGATTTCAAAGACGCCTCCTTCCATACCTAGCTGCTGCATAGCACCAGAAACACCGGCACCTAGCTGCTTGGCCGACTTAAGGCGTGACTTGTGTAATTTTTCTGCTTGAGTTAAATAGCTTGCTTTTGCGTCAGCCAGTTTTTCATGAAGCGCATCCAAGTCATAGTCATCACCATTTAACGCCCCTAATTTATCGCACAGGGATTGATATTTTGCAGGCAAATCCTCTGGTGAAATCATATGTTTTTTTGCCATCAATAATGTCTTTAAACAATCGACTGAATTTTTC
>JBMZDT010000222.1:0-4533 GCA_049614505.1 Leucothrix sp. | reverse complement strand
AAACCGATGAGGGCGACGACCTTAAGAAAATCGAAGGTATTGGACCATTTTTTGAAAGCTTGTTAAATGATGCCGGCATCACTACTTACGAACATTTGAAAAATTCAAGTCGGGACACCCTTAAAGAAATCATTGATGCTGCGGGCCCTGATTATCGGATGCATGAACCAGAAACATGGCCTTACCAAGCGGGCTTAGCCCACCGAGGTGAATGGAAAAAACTTCAAGATTACATTCACTTTATGACTGGGCGTGGGTAAATTACACGACAACTTATTGAAGCCTCCTCACCGGAGGCTTTTTTGTTTCAGTTCGTCTGATAATTTTATGAAAACGATGAGCTGTATTGCTCAGATTTTAAATACAAAAACTGACATGTTAAAGTAATACAAGGAGTTACCCGAAACTTCCCAACAATCTAAACTGCTGTTAACAAGCGAGGAAAAAGAATGATAAAACAAATCCTGCTCTCATTTTTTGTCACATTTAGCCTTTCACAAACACTTCATGCCAACATTTACAAATGGACTGACAGTGACGGCAAAGTACACTATTCAGCAACCCCACCAAAAGATACAAAAACTAAAGCAGAAGACATTGCAGATAAAATTAAATTTAACATCGGCAAATTACAACCCACCACCAAACATCACACTGTAGCCAAAATTAAACCCAAGGCTAAAACGCCAAAAGAAAGAAAAGAGATTAAAACGGCCCAAGCAGATTACAAAAACGACCAATCTAAAGCACGACTCGCTTACTGTAGCGGCCTAAAACGCAACATTCATACACTCGAAACCAGCAAAAATGTCAACATTGCCGAAAAAGGCAACCTGAAGCCATTAAGCGGTTCAGAAAAAGCCGCTCGTTTGGAGAAAGAAAAAAGCAACCTTGAGAAGAATTGCGCCGGACTTTAATCCCCGTTTGATATGACTGCATGCACAGTGCTTTCTGATTAATAAAATTCACAGTATACTGATCGACCTATATTAATCAGAAGCCTGTTGTGCCGACATGAAAGTATCTCAATTCCCTATTTCAACTCTGCGAGACACCCCTGCTGACGCTGAAGTTATCAGCCACCAGTTAATGCTCAAAGCGGGCATGATCAGAAGGATTGCTTCTGGTTTATACACTTGGGCCCCGCTAGGCTTGCTAGTGCTCCGCAAAGTTGAAAATATTGTTCGTGAAGAAATGAACCGTGCAGGTGCCCTTGAGGTATTAATGCCCTGTGTTCAGCCCAGTGAATTATGGAAAGAATCAGGCCGCTGGGAAGAATACGGGCCTGAGCTGTTGCGCTTTCATGATCGTGGCGAACGTGATTTTTGCTTTGGCCCCACACACGAAGAGATCATCACAGACTATGTGCGCAATGAGATCACCAGCTACAAACAGCTACCCATTAATTATTATCAGATTCAAACCAAGTTTCGTGATGAAGTAAGACCCCGCTTTGGCGTTATGCGCTCTCGTGAATTTGTTATGAAAGATGCCTACTCCTTTCATACAAGCCAAGAGTCGCTGCAAACAACCTACGACATCATGTATGACGCTTATCAGAAGATATTCACGCGACTGGGATTAGATTTTCGTCCTGTTGAAGCCGACAATGGCTCTATTGGTGGCAATGCCTCGCATGAATTTCATGTACTTGCTAGCAGTGGCGAAGATGATATTGCCTTCTCAGATACTAGCGAATATGCTGCCAATATTGAAAAAGCAGCAACACTTCCCTCTGAACAAGCTCGAGCCGAGCCAAGTGAAGCTATGGAGATCTTTGAGACTCCCGGCTTAAAAACAATCGATGCCTTGGCTAAGGCAATGAGTATCCCAGCGACACAACAAATCAAGATTTTGCTGGTCGAAGGCGAAGAAGACACTACCGTTGCGTTATTGCTTCGGGGCGATCATCAACTCAATGAAATAAAAGCAGAGAAAATAGCAGGCATTGTATCGCCTCTGACCTTTGCTAGTGAAACAACCATCATTGAGCTAACGGGAAGCAAACCTGGCTCGCTAGGCCCTGTCAATCTAGACTTACGCATTATCGCCGACTACGCTACCGCTCCACTTTCAGATTTTGTTTGCGGTGCGAATAAAGAAGATCACCACCTTAAAGGCGTGAACTGGGTTCGCGATCTTCCTGAGCCAGAGTTCATGGATATTCGCAATGTGGTTACTGGCGACCCCAGCCCTGACGGACAGGGAAATCTAGAGATTCGCCGCGGTATTGAGGTGGGCCATATCTTCCAACTCGGCACCAAGTATTCTGAAACAATGAACGCCAAAGTATTGGATGAGAACGGCAAGGCGCAGCTACTTACAATGGGCTGCTATGGCGTCGGTATCTCTCGCATCGTGGCTTCGTGCATCGAACAAAACAACGATGACAAAGGCATTGTATGGCCAGCAGCGATGGCACCCTACCAAATTGCCATTGCTCCGCTCAATTACCATAAATCTGAAGACGTTAGAAAGACAGCCAACGACTTGTATCAATCATTAATCGATGCTGGGTACGAGGTACTGCTCGATGATCGTAACATTCGCCCCGGTGCAATGTTTGCTGATTTAGAGCTAATTGGTATCCCTCATCGCATTGTGATTTCTGACCGTGGCCTTAAAAACCAGCAGCTTGAATATAAATCACGCACGGCTGAAGATGCTAAACTAATTGATCAAAGCGCAGCATTTGAGTTTATACAGTCCAAACTAACCTAGTCATTTTAGAGTTGCTATCAAGCATTTAGCCAGAAAAATCCCATAACTGGCTAAGTGCTTTTAACATGAGAATCAACATAAATGTCCATCAGTTATTTAAACAAAGCGGCAACCCGATCAAACAACTTCGCAAACAGACTTGACTCTGCCCCAACGCTCTTTCTATCTAAAACAGTTTGATACAGTGCCTGCACCACCAAGGCCATCTTCCGGTAATCCAAGACAATCGGTTCTGTTACCTGACTATCAGGCAATCGATATTCCAATAAATCACTGATTTGCAATGCAGGAAAATCATACGCCCAGTAATTATCGTGATCAGATCCTCCAATCAGCGGAAAACTCTCTGGCGCACTAATAGATTCAAGCGGCAAGGCTGACACTCGGCTAAAGCTGTGCTTCACTGATCTCATTGCGCTAAAGTCATTCAACCGGCTAGACAAACTAATAAAATTTGCTTTGTCAGGGTACAGCATACGCATAAAAGAAAAAGGATAACGCTGTGACTCAGCCGTATTAAGGTAATAGCCGACACTTCCTAAGGTCAACATTAGCTGAAGATCAACCTTTGCTTGCTTAAGCGCTTTCGCATGATAGAAACTCCCCATATCCAACGTGCCATTGGCCGCCATGCCCGCAGTGGCGTATGCAACCAACTCGACAGCAACAGGCAGCTTGTCTTGATTAGCACTCAACACCCTTGCCACCTCAAGTAAAGCCGCTACACCACTAGGGTTCCAAAGTTGCTCAGCATCACCTTTAGGCGGTGAATACTGAACACCAATCACAACGCGCTGCGCGGCTTTAGGGCCAATCAACAAGCTAACGTTGTCATAACGGCCACTCATACCCACAAAGCTCTGCTTAGTAGGCTTACCAATACGGGAAAAATAGGCAAATATATAACTATCAGGACTAAGGGAGTCCTTCATCAACTGCTGGGAAGCTGTTACTTTTTGCAGATTGATAACGTGATTTTTAAGGTTTTCGGTATTTATTGAGGGGAGGCTACTGGCGGCTTTTGAGGGTAAAATAGGTTGAGTAATAAAAAACCACAGCAGGGCACAGACCACTACTACAGCAATTAACCAATCAATAAGCCTGGCAATCAATCTGCTGAACATTTTATACAAAGTCCTTAATTTGACAGATGACAGAGAAAAATGCTCTCTGACGCTCCCCACACAACGACTCAGCCCTATCGTACGTCGTTACTCATTCTCTTGTTATTCTACAGACACATAAAAAAACCGGCAAATGCCGGCTTTTCATTTCACCGCTTCAATTAAAGCGCGCGAATACGAGAATTCAAACGACTCTTATGTCTTGCCGCTTTATTCTTGTGAATAAGTCCTTTTGACACGCCAGAATCAATTGACGGTACCGCTGCGGTATAAGCTTCTGTAGCAGCTTCTTTATCACCCGCCTCAATAGCTGTTACAACACGCTTAATGTGCGTACGCATTGTTGAGGTATAGTGCTTTTTATGAACACGACGCTCTTCAGCTAGTCGTACGCGTTTTTTTGCTGATTTGATATTTGGCAATGTTACTCTCCCAATCGGGCGTCAAAATTAAGACGCGTATTGTGCCGCATCTTACCCCCTGTGGGCAAGACTAAATTTACTGTTTTTCTACAAAATAAAGCACCGGAAATGCTGCTTTGCATAACCGATGCTTTTGGTCTCACTGGCGAAGTCAGCCTAAATTTAGACCGACTTAACAGTTAAGAGGGCAAATTACATCATGCCACCCATACCACCCATTCCGCCCATGCCACCCATATCTGGCATTCCACCAGCAGGGCCAGCAG
>JBMZDT010000221.1:0-4552 GCA_049614505.1 Leucothrix sp. | reverse complement strand
GTCAGCACGCAACCGCCGCAAGTGAAAGCCGCTCGCAAAATGCAAAATCCAGGCCGGCGCATTCAGTACATCATCACGCTGAATGGCCCAGAGCCTCTTGAAAAACTCACCGCACAGCCTGATTATCAACATTACCAAGACAAACAGCTACAGCCTGTTGCTGACAGTATTTTATATTTTTTAGAAACTTCTTTTGAGCGACTCACCCAGCGCCAGCTAGACGTATTTGGTTAGACGACTAAGGAATACTGTACTTGTCGTACAGCACTGATAAACTCTACATACTAATTTGTAATAGGAAGAACACCATGTCATTGATTATTACCGATGAATGCATCAACTGCGATGTTTGCGAGCCAGAATGCCCGAATGATGCCATCTCAATGGGTGATGAAATTTATGAAATCGACTCCAAGCTTTGCACCGAGTGCGTTGGACATTTTGACGAGCCTCAATGTGTTGAGGTTTGCCCCGTTGACTGCATCCCTAAAGATGCCAATAATGTCGAAACTCAAGACCAACTCATGTTGAAGTATGAAGACTTAATGGCGAAGAAGTAATACAGCTCATTTAGCAACTTGATAGGACTCTACTGATGTTAGTAACGCTCTCCCCTTCCAAAGGTCAGGATTTTGATATTCCGATGCCTTCTGCTGACTACAGCGTTCCAGCACAGCTGGATCAGTCACAATTACTTATCAACGAGCTATTGGATTATGATCCAGAGAAAATTGGCGCTTTGATGAGCATCAGTGAAAACCTATCCAATCTCAATTACCAACGCGTTCATGATTTTCACACCCCCTTTAATGCAGACAATGCACGCCCCGCGCTGTTTGCATTTAAAGGCGATGTTTATAGTGGCATAGATAGCAGCACTTTTAATGAGGCCGATTTAGCGTATGCACAAAATCATTTGCGCATTTTGTCCGGTCTGTACGGCGCGCTGCGCCCTATGGATCTAATCCAGCCTTATCGCTTGGAAATGAAAACCAAACTGCCAAACCCTAGAGGCGCAGATCTGTACCAGTTCTGGGGTGAGAAAATCACCGACAGCCTAAACGCTGTGCTAGCCGAGCAAAAAGAAGCGGTGCTAGTTAATCTTGCATCGAATGAATACTATAAATCAGTCAAGCCTAAGCAAATTAATGGCCGCATTTTGAATATCGATTTCAAAGAAACCAAAGCAGGTAAAACGCGAATTATTGCTTTTTATGCAAAAAAAGCCCGCGGCATGATGGCAGACTTCATTTTACGTAACCGCATTGAAACACCTGAAGAGCTACAGGCGTTTGATACAGCAGGTTATCGTTACGATGCTGCGTTATCTACGCCTGACAGATGGACTTTTGAGCGGATTCAGCCAGAGCCCGTCAGCAAATAAACAATCAACTCACGCACTAATACCTGGCGACTGTTATATAAAGACCTCGTTAAACCAAGCCCCCATATCCGCAATTTCATGCGGGTGTACTGAGTGCTCCATCGCATAACTCTTTGCGGTTACGGGAAACCCTTTAGCCTCTAGTTTAGGCACATAATCCTGCCAAGACGCTACTGGTATCACAGGATCATGCGTACCGTGTGCGGCAAAAATAGGGGTTTGCGCATAACCTTCTGGCATCTCAGCTAAGGTTTTGTCTGCAAAAGGAAAATAGGTCGATAACGCCATAATCCCACCCAAACGTTTTGGGTACCGCAAAGCAGTATGCAGTGCAATCACGCCACCTTGAGAAAAGCCCGCCAAGACGATATGTTCTGCTTTAATACCTAATTCGATTTGCTCATCAATTAGGGCATTAATCCAAGTGACCGTTTCTAAAATATCATCCAGCTTTGCATTATTACTGCGGTCTAACGATAAAATATCGTACCAAGCAGGCATTACATAGCCATTGTTTAGCGTCACGGGGCGCGACGGTGCATGCGGGAAAACAAACCGCACACCGCTCTCTTGCCCTAAACCCAGCTCCTTCACAATGGGTACAAAATCATGCCCATCCGCACCCAAACCGTGCATCCAGATAACAGCCCGTTTAATTTGGCTACCTAGCTCAATTGTTTCTCTTTTAAGATTCATCATATTATGGCAGCAAGCTTTCGCCAGCAAATAACTCTTCGATGGTTTCTCGGCGGCGAATTTGATGCACTTGGTCACCATCAACCAGCAACTCACAGGCTCGTGGACGCGTGTTGTAGTTTGAAGCCATCGCAAAACCATATGCGCCAGATGAACGCACAGCAACCAAATCACCCTGAGACAGCGTTAACTCACGATCCTTCCCTAAGAAATCTCCTGTCTCACAAATCGGCCCAACCACGTCATAATTATGCTTCTCAGTGCCTTCATCCGGCTCTTTAACGGGGATAATACGCTGCCAAGCGGTATAAAGTGATGGCCGAATAAGATCATTCATTGCAGCATCGATAATCGCAAAACTCTTTTCCTCGCCCTGTTTTAGATACTCTACCCTCGACACCAAAATTGCGGCATTGGCAGCAATTGCACGCCCTGGTTCAATCAAAATTTGATACTGATGCAAACGCTCGTTTTCCATCATTTTCTGCATGTATTCTGCGGGTAATGGTGGCGTCTCATCCTGATAGCGCACCCCTAGTCCACCCCCTAAATCCAAATGGTGGATGTCAACGCCCTGCTCTTTTAAACGATCTGCCAAATCCAACAGACGGTCCAGCGCGTCCATAAAGGGCCCAACTTCCGTTAGCTGTGAACCAATATGGCAATCAATACCATCCACTTTGATATTTGGCATAGCCGCCGCACGTAGGTAAACCGCGTCCACTAAATTAATATCGATACCAAACTTATTCTCTTTCAAGCCTGTTGATATATATGGATGGGTCTGGGCATCAACATCTGGGTTAACCCGAATCGAAATGGCAGCCGCTTTGCCCATATCACGGGCTACCGCATTTAACCGATCCAGCTCGCCTTCAGACTCGATATTGAAGCAGCGAATGCCTACCTCTAATGCGCGGCGCATCTCATCTTCACGTTTTCCAACCCCTGAAAAGACAACTTTTCCAGGATCGCCACCTGCGGCTAACACACGCTCTAGTTCGCCAACAGACACAATGTCAAAACCAGAGCCCAGTTTGGCAAATAGGTTTAAAATCGCAATATTGGAGCACGCTTTGACCGAGTAGCAGATCAAATGATCATGCTCACCAAACGCGTTATTAAACGCGTGCCAATGACGTTCCAATGTCGCACGAGAGTAAATGTAACAAGGCGTGTGGTAGGTTTTGGCAATCGCTTTGACAGAAACGTCCTCTGCATACAACTGGCCTTGCTTGTAATTAAAATGATCCATTAACTTGCTTTCTTCTTTTGTTTTGCTGTTTCGGTGGTATCCGGTAGATATAAATCGCCACGGTGACCGCAACCGCTAAGTAACACGACGGCAAAAAGCCCTGCTACAATAAATAATAAGAACGTGTTTCCTGCTACACCCTGCCTAAACATGGAAACCCTCCAGTACACTAAAGAGCGAAGTATAACCAATTTTTTAAGATGCTTGAAATACGATCTTCTGCCCCCAACGTATTCCGCTTACCTAATCAAAATTATTACAGCACGGAGTTTGACTGTGGAACAATATCGAGGAACAACGATTCTTTCAGTACGGCGCGACGGCAAAGTCGTTATTGGTGGGGATGGGCAAGTTTCCCTCGGTAATACAGTCATGAAAGGCAATGCCCGCAAAGTACGCCGTTTATACAACAACCAAGTGATCGCCGGATTTGCTGGGGGGACAGCTGACGCGTTTACCTTATTTGAGCGCTTTGAAGGCAAACTTCAAGAATATAATGGCAACCTTACGCGTGCTGCAATTGAACTAGCCAAAGACTGGCGTAGCGACCGTGCCATGCGCCGCCTTGAAGCCCTGCTAGCCGTCGCCGACAGTGAAACCTCTCTCATAATTACCGGAAACGGGGATGTCATTGAACCAGAAGATAATCTGATTGCCATTGGTTCAGGCGGGCCATTTGCCCAGTCAGCAGCCCGTGCACTACTGGACAGTACCGAGCTATCCGCTCGTGATATCGTTGAAAAGGGCCTAGGTATTGCTGCCGATATTTGTATTTATACTAATCACAACCGCACCATCGAAGAACTTTAAAGGACACAATCATGTCAATGACACCTCGGGAAATTGTACAAGAGCTCGATAATCATGTTGTCGGCCAGCAAAAAGCTAAACGTGCGGTGGCGATTGCGCTTCGTAACCGTTGGCGCCGTCAACAACTAGATGACACGTTGCGCCCAGAAGTTACCCCAAAGAATATATTAATGATCGGCCCTACGGGCGTCGGTAAAACAGAGATTGCCCGCCGTCTAGCCAAACTAGCCAATGCGCCCTTTATTAAAGTGGAAGCCACAAAGTTCACGGAGGTAGGCTATGTTGGTAAAGAAGTTGACTCGATTATTCGTGATTTAGCGGACATTGCGGTCAAATTGACTCGCGAACAAGAAGTTGAAAAGCATAAATACCGTGCAGAGGATGCTGCTGAAGATCGTATTTTAGAT
>JBMZDT010000220.1:0-4557 GCA_049614505.1 Leucothrix sp. | reverse complement strand
TTAATAATCACACGTGGCTTTACCCAATCTGGGCCAGCAGGATTAACAACACCTGGGTTCGGTTTAATCACAATTGATTTATTAAGTTTACCTTTGAACGCTGGCTTATCCGCCGCTATAGATGCGCCTGATGCTAATGCTGTACCAGCAACAACAAATGATGTTGCTAGAGTTAATGCTTTGCGTTTGTATGGATTTGACATGATTGGCACTCCTTTGTAATCACAATTTAGTAAATATCCTTCTTTTGTCAGGTAGTCAAAAAATTAGCATTGGTGCTACCTAGTTATAATAAAGGCGCTAAATACTGCCTTGGTGGCTCAAAAAACTTGCATAGTTAATATTAGTGAGGCGTCTGTTTTAGGAAAATGGCACATGAAGCTGTTGTTAAGGATTACTGCTTTTGATTGTTTTACCCAGATGTTCTACATGAGGTCATGACTATGATTGATGAAAATGCGCGAGAACGGATTATAAAAACCAGCGCTCTAAGAAGTTATTCGATGCAATCAAATGCGTTTTTCATTCGTCTAGTTAACTCAGCCAGACTTTAGCAAGCCACTCCCTAGCACTAAAATGAGTATAAGAATGCTGGATAAAGCCCAATTAAACGAATTATACCGTTTTGCTATTTCGCTAACGAATAACGATGATCAAGCTTACGATTTGTTACAAGCGTGCATTGAGAAATACTTAAGAGCGGATCGGTCGGATATTGAAATACCGATTGCTTATTTAAAGCGAATGATTCGTAATGAGTTTATTGATCAAACACGCAGGCGGCGCTTTCATCACGATGTCGATGCGGAAGTTGTTGATAAAATTTTTGATGAAAGCGCACTCAAAGCCATGACGCTTGAGGATGTTTTTGTTCAACAAGCAGAAGTCGCCGCTCTTTTAGGAACGATGCAGCCAGAGGAGCGGGAGCTGTTATATCTATGGGCAGTGGAAGAGTACACCATTGATGAAATAGCTAAAATCAAGCAGGTGCCACGAGGGACTTTGCTATCTAAACTGCATCGCTTAAAAAAACGTGTTCAGCTGCAACAAGACAGTGACAACGTACTGAACCTGAGAGTTAAGTCATGAGCCAGCGCAATAGTAAACCGATTGATGAGGCCTTAAAAAAGCACTACGCATCCAAGTCATTATCAGACAGGCAGCTTGAACAGCTGATGGGGATGCAAGAAGCATTAGCAACCGAACCCGCCAATAAGGCGTTTCAAAACTATCGTTACGCTTTTTACGCAGCGGCATGTTCGTTGTTTGTATGTTTGGTGGTGACGTTTAGTTTGATCAACCAAGCCCCATTATCTCAGCGTGTTATGGACGAGATTGCTTATAATCATCAGCAAAATATGCCGATAGAAGTGGCCTCAAGCTCCTTAGAGGATATTCGTCGTTATTTAAATAAGCTCAACTTCCCTATTATTTCGCCAAGCGCACTGAGCCGCTCAAACTGGGCGTTTCTGGGTGGGCGCTATTGCTCTATTAATGGCAAGTTGGCTGCGCAGCTTAAAATTAAAAACTTAACGGATAATAAGGTATACACCTTGTATCAGGCAGCGACTGAAGCAGGATTGGAAGCCTCAGGTAAAACACGCTTAACAGATATGATTGATGGGGTAGGGGTGTCGATTTGGCGTGAACGAGGGTTGTTGTTAGGCTTGGCAAGTTCTCCCTAAACCCTACAGTGACGTGCGTAAAACAGTGTTGTTTGTGTAGATAGTTAGCGAATTACCAATAATTTAAGCGAGAACTTTCCAGTTCGATAGCGTTCGAAAGCTAGTTAGTGTATCTATAAAAAATAATACGACTGTCGACATCAAAGGATCGATTATGACGCTAACTAGTTTGCCTCGCTTATCAGCCATTTTGTTAACCGTTGCTGCGTGGGGGGCTGCACCTGCGCAGGCTGGCACGGTGGGTATCGAACAAATTGCGTTTAGTAAAGATTCTGCGCAGATTTTATATATTAGCAATCGATTCGGCCAAGGGCAGCGTTCCCCAAAGCCTGTAGTGCGCTTTATTCATTCCCAAACTGGCATGCCAATGGGCTCCACTGAGCTTAAAATCAATCCGCAAAAGCAACTGATCATGGGGTTTACACCAGATGGGTTTAAATTGGCTGTCCTGGAAGATAAAGGGCTCAGCATTTTGCACAATAAAACGGGTAAGACGTTACGTACGCTACCCGTGCCTAATCTCCCCACCCCAGCAGTGCGCTACCGCCCCATTCAGGCCGTGACTAACTTATCGGGCACACAGCAAGTGTTTAAAGCTTATAATAAAGACTTGCTAAACGTCATCCACACCGGATCAGGAAAACTGATTGCGGAAGTGGAGCTGCCATCGCGTTTTTACCGTGCAAGTGGTATGAGTGAAAATGGTCGGCTGGTAGCGTATTTGATGCGCGGTGACAACACACAGCATGAGTTTCATCTTTATGATGTGTATACCAAGCAGGCAAAAACAACGTTATACATTCCAAATGATGGCAAAAAGCCGCAAAGCGGCCCAATTGTATTGAGCCCAGATGGGAAGTTTGCCGTGGCTGAGTCTACATTGATTGATCTAACGACTAATCGAAATATTTTGCTACCAAAAGCGGTGAAGCTGCCCATTGATTCAACAGCGGCTATCCCCGCAATATTCACGGCGAACAAGCGCTATTTATTGTTGCCGCAGCGAAACAATACGATGATTCGGTTTGACTTGGTGACCAAACAGCAGCATCCAATTAATTTTAAATTGCCGGGTCACTGCAAGGGGGCGAGTGCGTATGATTCAAGTCCTAATGGCGTATGGATTGCGTTGGGTCACCAATGTAATGTGGGGACTGAAAAGGCGGACTATATTAGCCTGTTAAATGCCAAAACGGGGCAGTTTATCCGTAACTTACAGCCGCTTCCTGCATCACGGTAAGGCGGCGAAGCAGGAGAATGCACAAACAAGCTTGGTGTTTACGTTAAAAGAGAGTACGTTCTCACTTTCTGTGAGGAACTGTGCATGAATTCACCCCTAATCAAAGGCTATTTGCTAGCACTGCTTGGCGTTTTTATTCTTTCGCCAGATGCCTTGTTGATTCGTCTATTAGGCGATGATCCGCTGCAAATTAGTGTGTATCGGGGTATTTTAGCGGGCAGTATGGTGCTGGTGTATAACCAGTTTCTTGACCGTCGTAGCTTGTACGCTCAGCTAGCACCCGTTGGTGCGCTTGGGGTGATTGCAACCAGCGTGGTAGTTGGTGTGTCACAGCTTGGGTTTGTATTTGGAATCAGTCATGCCAATGTGACCGATGTGTTGGTCATTATTGCATTTGCACCGCTGGCTAGTGCGTTTATGTCTGCCATGTTCCTTGGGGAAAAGGTCACACGGCTGACGTGGGCAGCGACATTAGTGTGCGGGGTTGGCTTAGCGATTTTATTTGGTCAGTCAGGTTCAGAGAGTAGCTGGTTTGGCTTGGCCAGTGCGACGGTGTGTGCACTAACGATTGCTGGTCAATTTGTTTTGATGCGTGGCTTTCCTAATGAAAACATGACGGGTTGTATGGGGATTGGCTACATTATTTCAGGTGTTGTTTGCCTGTTTATGGCCACAGACCTGACGCTGGAAAGCCACCAATATTTTCCAATCTTTTTGATGGTAATGATCGTTTCGCCGATTCCGTTTGTGCTGTTTATTTTATCGTTGCGCTATGTGTCTGCGGCAGAAACGAGCTTAATTATGTTAATGGAGTCAATACTAGGAACGTTTTGGGTTTGGTTGGTACTATCTGAAAAACCATCCCTACAAACAGCACTAGCGGGTACTTTAGTGATTGGGACGCTGCTGGTGTACAGTGGTTTATCGCTAAAAAATGATGCTAAAAATAAGGCAGATGATCGGACATAACGCGCTGCTAACTTAATCGCCACTTAACAGGCAATTAGGTCATCTAGTCTTACTATAGCTGTCGCCTGAGTCAGTCAAACCGCATGATATTTCAGTACCTCGGTTATTTGGAATATCACCATGAATGGAATCAAGCCCTCAGTCCTGTGTTTACTCGCTAGTCTAGGCACCTCTGCCCAAGCGGCTCGCCCAGCCGAAATCCAATTGAGCATGACGCAATTAACCGGTCAACAGTGTGTGGGTGAGCTAAAAAACAGTGCGAGTATTGTGCCTGGTGATTGTATTACCTACCGGATCGAAGTGAAAAACATTGGTGAGAAAACAGCACGCTACGTAGAAGTCACCGCACTGATCCCAGAGCACACTGAGCTACACACCACGTTTCGCCGTACTGCAACGCAAGAAATGCTAGGCTCTGTTATCGAAAAGCAAGCCGATGGCCAGCGCGTTATCAAAACCACGCTAGACACATTACATGCAAGCGATGCTAATTCGGTCGTATTGGAATACTCTGTCAAAGTGATGTAGCACTTTTTCCATCTTCACCATGCTTGGCGTGGAAAATAAAACCAATGCTATTCATTAATAGCTGTGCCGCTAGGATTGATGTCACCCCTGCGGAGTCATAAGCAGGGGCGACTTCTACCAAATCCATTCCCACAA
>JBMZDT010000219.1:0-4558 GCA_049614505.1 Leucothrix sp. | reverse complement strand
GCACGCCTGACAATGGGGTATTGTCTGGTACTGCGCCAAATTTGGTGTACACACCCAATGTAAACTTTCATGGCACCGATCGTTTTACCTTTACGGCGAATGATGGGTCGGTTGATTCCACATCAGCAAATATTAGTATCACGGTTAACCCGGTAAATGATGCGCCCGTTTCATTGCCTCAGTCGCTCTCCCTCAATGAGGGCACGGCGCTAGCGATTACCCTTACAGGCAGTGATATTGATAACGATGCCTTAAGCGTCAGCATTGTCTCTCAGCCTGTTAATGGGGTGTTATCGGGTTCGGGTACTAGTAGAACGTATACACCTAATGCACATTACAGCGGTTTGGATAGTTTTACCTTTAAGGTGAATGACGGCACTGTAGATTCTGCTGAGGCAACGATTAGTCTGAGCATTGTTGAGAACGATGCGGACAATGATGATGTAGCAGATGGTGTGGATAATTGCCCAGCCATCGCTAATACGGCACAAACCGATACAGACAGTGATACACAGGGTAATGCCTGCGATGAGGATGATGATAACGACGGTGTTGAGGATACTAAAGATGAAAAGCCGCTTGATGCAACCGCCGCAGCGACTGCTGAAAGTGCTTACCGTATCTTGTTACAGACCACCTTTGGCCCAACCGCTGAGCAAATCAAATACGTAGAGAAAGTGGGCACTTATGCTTGGGTTGAGGAAGAGCTGGCGCGTCTATCTGCGTATGACAGTGCTGGGGATGACCACAAAACGCACGTCGAGCGGCTGATTGAAATTGCTCAAATTGCTGAGCCCAATACGCCATGGTTTGGTACGCCAATATTTAATCAGGCAGAAGCTGACCAGCATTCGGATGACTACCACATGGCGGTCTGGTGGGAGCATATTATCGGCTTTCATCCTGATTATCCTAAACACGGCTCAGATCAGCTGCGGCAACGGGTAGCATTTGCGCTGAGCCAACTGCTGGTTGTGTCTAACAATGAGTCCCCGCTACATCGGCGAGGGGAGGCGCTGGCATATTATTACGATATATTGACGGAACACGCCTTTGGTAATTATCGCGAGCTGCTGGAAGCGGTTGCTAAAAGTCCTGCCATGGGGATTTTTCTATCTCACCAAGGGAATCGCAAGACCAATTTGACGCAAGGCACCCGACCTGATGAGAATTTTGCTCGAGAAGTCATGCAGCTGTTTACGGTTGGTCTCCATCAACTCAATATTGATGGCTCTTTAAACAATGACGGTAATCCAGAAACCTACCCTGAGTCGGCTATCCAAGGTACGAATACTTATACTGAAAAAGATGTAGAAGAGCTGGCGAAAGTCATGACAGGTTGGGACCTTGCGGCGAATGACCGTTTTGGCTGGACAGGGACGGGGCAGGGCAACTACATGGTGCCGATGGAGTTCAACTCAGACCAACATGAAGATGAGTCAGCGCTCAACGGTGATGGGAAAGTCACTGTATTGGGTCATACCATTGACTTAAACGCTGGTGATGGAAGTGGAATGGATGCGGCATTGGATGTTTTGTTTAATCATGACAATGTTCCACCCTTCGTTAGTAAGTATCTGATTATGCGATTGGTCACATCAAACCCCACTTCGGCTTACGTTGCACGTGTTGCGCGGGTATTCAAAGATAACGGTAATGGTGTAAGGGGCGACCTTAAAGCCGTTGTACGTGCCATCCTTGTTGATGAAGCAGCTCGTGGCGATGCCTACAAGACCAACCGATTCTTTGGGAAAATAAAAGAGCCTATTCTGGCGTTTTCTCAGTTACTTAGAGTGTTTGGTGCCGTTCCTATGGATGGCTGGGTCAATAAGTATAGTGATATGAATGAAGCAGTCGTCAATGGTGTTTATTGGTTCCGCGCGCCAGAGCGATCGTTTGCTCAGGGTACGCTACGGGCACCGTCAGTGTTTAATTTTTATCAGTCTGATTATGTTCCCAGCGATACCGACTTTCAGCTCAATAAAAAAGTGAGTCCGGAAATGCAGATCCAAACCGATCAGATGCTGGTGGAATACAATAATAAGGTGTTCATACTAAGTCGTGATTATGAGCAAAACTATCGTAATAAAGTCTACAGAACCTATAGTAATCATCGCCCAGAAATTGCTGATTTAGCGGGATATGCGGCGAGCAGAAGTTTTTGGAGCAGTACGCTGCCGATTATCAATTATGATCGTGAGCTTGCCTTATTTGAACAAGCTTTAGAGGGTGATAGCAACGGCGATTTTAGTCAAATGGGTGATGTGCAGGCCAAGCAGCGTGCGGTTAAAGCACTGATTGCACACCTTGACACGATATTGTTAGGCGGAACGATGAGCCTAGAGTATCAAGCAGCGATGGAACACTACCTTATAGAGGCAGCGGGTTTAGTAACCAGTAATGATTTGGTTGAGGCGTTTAATCTTGTGCAAAATTCTGTGCGGTTCATTGCAATTTCTAGCAGCTATATGGTTCAAAAATAGGGCATTTTATGAAAAATCAGTCTACATTTAATCGTCGTGATGCCTTAAAAGCGTTATTGGGTGCTGGAGCGACTGGGGCTTTGGGTACCTTAGGCCAACTGTCTCTCATTCGTAATGCTGTAGCGGCGCCAGCGTTTGGCGATTACAAGGCATTAGTTTGCGTATTTTTATACGGTGGTAATGATAGCTTTAACATGCTACTACCAACCGATGCGGCTGGCCATGCAACCTACTCAGGTATTCGGGGTGATTTAGCCGTAAGCAATACCGATCTTGGTTTAGCGGGGATATCTACGACCGGAGGAGATTTAACAACAGGTGTGTTGCCTGTTGCCGCTGGTAATCCATATAACGTTAATCAAAAAGAAGCGACAGCCTACTTAAAAGGCCTGTACGGATTAAAAGATACGCTGGGTGTTGAGCTAGGAGTTAATGGCGTTATGCCTGAATTGGCTCAGCTTATTACTGATCAGCAGGCCTCTGTTGTGGCCAATGTGGGAAATTTAGTAAACCCGGTTACCCGAGCGCAAATCATCGATAAGACCGCAGACTTGCCCCTGCATTTATTTGCGCACAACCATCAGCAACGAGCGTTGCAAACGGGGCAAGGGAATAACCTCAATGACATTGGCTGGGCTGGGCGGATTGCTGATAAATGGCAAGATATCAATGGCGGCTCGCCGCTAGGATTAAATATTTCCTACTTTGGTAGCGATCGGATGCTCATTGGTAATGAAACGTCGCCGTTGGTCATTAATCCCAATTCGCCGCCTGAACATCTGCACATGCGCAGCGACCCGACCAAAAGTGCCGATGCGGATCGACGTGCACTGTTTAGAGCTTTAGCAGGCCAACCCAGTGCCACGAGCCGAGTTAATTTTGGCTTTGAGAATACTGCGGGGACGATGGACCCGTTTAAAAATTTCTATAATCAGTCTTTGCTTAAATCGCTCACCGTCTTTGATTCGTTGAATGAGGCTTGGCAAGATGACGTTAGCTACACCGCCAAAGACCCTTATGGCAATGATTTATTTAGTGTTCCAACCGCTGAGCAGCTTGGGTTTAGTGGCACCTTAAGCGGGAGCTTAATTAAGCAGCTTGAAGCGGTTGCCCAAATGATTGACCTGGGTGCAGGGGCTAGTAAGGCACTTGGACCTGACTATAATCGTCAGGTCTTTATGGTGCGTTTGGGTGGATTTGATACGCACGGTGATCAAGTTAATAAGCATCCTAAGCTACTGCGTGAAATCAGCCTTGCGCTATGGAATTTTCAAAAAGCCTTAGAGGAAAAAGGCCACGCTGATAAAACCATGACATTTACCATGTCTGACTTTGGACGAACCATGAGCAATAATGGTGACGGGACAGATCATGCGTGGGGTGCGCACCATATTGTGATGGGCGGGGATGGCAGCAATACTATCGGCTCATTAAAAGGTGGAAAAATGGTTGGAAGCCTACCTGATTTAAGCATTGGTGGAGCGGATGACTATAGCAGTAAAGGGCGAATTATCCCTAGCCTGGCTCAAGATCAGCTAAATGCAACATTGTGCAGCTGGTTTGGTATTGAGGACAATATGATGGCAGAAATCTTCCCCAATATTGGTCATTTCAAACAGAACGCAGCGATTAGTAGTGCTTATTTAGATTTGATCACCTAATGTTATTGCTGACTAAAGCAAAGCTCCCCTAATACCCAGGTTTTTTGTACAACTTGTTCAGTATCAAGTAGCACCAAATCTGCCCGATACCCAGGTTTTATGAGACCGTATTGGTCGCTCACTCCCAAGAATTCAGCAGGGTATAAACTTGCCATACGCAAGGCTTCAGGCAGAGGAATATCAAGTTTTTTAACGCAATTTCGTACAGCGGTCGCCATATCCAAAGCAGAGCCAGCAAGCTTGCCATCTTTATTAGTACAACGTCCATCAATAGCATAAATCGTTTCGCCATAGAGATCGAAGCTATCTTGTTTGCTGCCGATGGTCGCCATTGCATCCGTCACTAAAAGAGTTTTCCCCTGTGTCTTATTAGCGATTGCTAGCTTGGCCGTAGTGTTGTGGATGTGGTGCCCA
>JBMZDT010000218.1:0-4593 GCA_049614505.1 Leucothrix sp. | reverse complement strand
CACAGCCAGAAGCCGCTAAAAAACCAAGGTTTAGCAAACAATACTTAGAAAGCAAAAAGCGGGCACTTGAAGCAAGCGCCTCAGCCCCAGCACGTTCCAATAAATCGGACTCGGTGAAGTACTCAGATTAAGCAAGATGATTGAAATTTAAAAATAACAAAAACATAGACACAACTTAAAACTTAATACCCTAATACATGGAGGTAGGTATGTCGTTTGGTGAATTCTTACAATGGGTGCGCCGCTTTTTTGCTGCTAGCTCCTCAACGCGCTCAGATTCACCCCCAAGTCGTGGTGTAGACAGCACCGTTAGTAAGCCTGAAGTGCCGCAAGCACCTGAAGTACCTACCCCTACCAATGCCTCCTCATCGAGTGAAGTTCAGACGCCACCAGTTGATGAAAGCGCCCCACCAGAAGCAGTACCTGAGACGACAGCCCCTGTCGAAGTAACCCCAGCAATTGCTGAAACCAGTGCTGAGCCAACAAGCCCAGAAACCGAGCCTTCAGCGACACCGCCGCCATTACCCAGCACAACAGACACTCCTGCTGAGGTTATTGATAACAACACACCATCAACGCCGACTGATCCAATCGCATCACCGTCTGGTGAAACGTCTGACCCTATTACAGCATCACCTAGTGAGCCCTCTACTGATCCAGCCGCACCGTCGTCTACTGAAACAACAAACAGCATTCCACCTACGGACACAACTCCTCCTTTACAACCTGAAACTACTGAAACTGAAACGCCACCACCGCTACCTGAAATATCCGAACCTGAAAACCAGCCGCCCACCATCCAAAGCATTGAGACTGAAGACGCAAAGGTCGCGTTAAATCAAGATGTTACCTTTCAGATTGTAACTAATCCTGTTGAGCAATATGCAGACTGCACACTAGACTTAGCTGAAGCGAGCAATGCCACGCTTGTTAAAGACATTGATCCTGCAACTGGGCAGTTTAGTTTGCGTTTTGACAAGGTATCTAGTTCAGACAATGACATTCAGAAAATCACCGTTAGCAACCCACAAGGGCATGCAGATACCGCTGTCACTGTGTCGCTCATGAAACTGTTTTGGCATAACCACCCAGGTCGTCAAAATGTTTGCGATGAGACACTTTTCGTTAACCAGTGTGCTATCCGCATGGGTACGTCACTTGAGCTATCGGGCATCAAATTATCACAAGATCGGCGGGTATTAAGACGCTGCACAACTGAGTACCGTGCATTCAAGCATCACAAGGACGGGTTAGTAAAAGGCCACGTGCTAGCAGCACAAGAACTGGCTAACTGGATAAAATCACAAACCTCAACCTTTGGCAGTCGCAGCATCGTACACAGCCAAGAAGAAATCCTAGGCCGCAGCGGCATTATATTTTTTAGGGATGGCTGGGGTGCAACCGACCACATTGATATCTGGGATGGCACTTCGCTAGTCGGCGGCTTTCCTTCTTACTTTGATTCAGACTTTAAAGAACTTTGGTTTTGGGATGTTTACTAATGCTAAAACAACTCAATCTATGTAAGCGGCCCAACACCCTAGTTGCACAACATTACGCCGTTTTACTGTCTCTCATGGTTTTTACCAACCTAGCGGCAGAGACACCCACAACACCTCAAAGTAATTTGGCACAAACGCTCGATCGCTTTGAATTCACACTAAAAAACGACTCTCAATATTGTCAACTTCAGGTAAAGCACGAATCATCTGATACTAAAACAATCCCGCTCCTGCTTGAAACACCATGCTATTGGGTTGTCAGCAACGAGTCCAAAGCGCTGCTGCACTACAGTTATGAAGCAGTCGGTGCTGACCATACCTTTTTGCTTGCTGGCACGACATTGGACTGGTCAACAGAGAAAAAGACCTATCAAAAGCTTCCAACTGACGCCTTTTGTTCTCAATATCTACAAGGTGTCATTATCTCCAAAAGCGAAGTCTATGCCGTTGATGAAAAAATGGTCGCTGCACACTGTGAAACTGGCTTAGCCATGGACGAGAAGATTTTCTATGCGATGGCGCATAACCCTCAGCGCTATCAAGAAAAAACCGTTGAAGCTATTGAGGCTAAGGCGAAAACAGCGATTACCACTGAGGCAACTAAACCCGTAAAAGCATCAAGCACAACAGAAACAGCGCCCAAAGAAGAAGAAAAGTCATTCCTAGATACCGTCACCGATTCATTAAAAGGTTTCTTCTCTGGAAAAAAAGAGGATGAGAAGTAAGCTACTATAACGCCTACCTCTCATACTATTAAGCAAAGCAAGGGTATGGGTATTCAGTATCTTATGAAAAACCCTTACTCTGCTGTTAAACGTGTAACTAAGCTTGAGGTATCCCAACGGTTACCACCATTTGACTGGACATCAGCGTAATAGGTATCCACTAGCTCAGCGACAGGCAGCATTGAACCGTTGCGCTGAGCCTCTTCAAAACACAAGCTTAGGTCTTTACGCATCCAGTCAACCGCGAAGCCATAGTCAAACTTGCCATCAATCATTGTTTCGTGGCGATTATCCATCTGCCATGATTGTGCTGCACCTTTACCAATCACATCAAATACTTGCTTCGCATCTAGGCCCGCATTTTTAGCAAACGCAACCCCTTCTGACAAACTCTGTACCAGCCCAGCAATACAAATTTGATTCACCATTTTGGTAAGCTGTCCAGCACCCGATCCTCCCATTAATTGCACCGACTTTGCGAAGCAATCAATCAGTGGCTTAGCCCGATCAAAGATCGCTTCATCACCACCGCACATAACCGTTAACACGCCATTTTCAGCACCGGCTTGACCGCCAGAAACGGGGGCATCAACAAAGCCAAAGCCCAGCTCTGTTGCAGTTGCCGCTAACTCCCGAGCGACGTTCGCCGATGCGGTAGTATGATCCACAAACACCGCATCTGTTGGCATCGCTTTAAATGCTCCATTTTCACCTATTGTGACGCTGCGCAAATCATCATCGTTACCCACACAGGCAAAGACAAAATCAGCCCCTTCAACAGCAGCCGCTGGTGTCTCAGCAAAGCGCCCACCATATTGCTTTACCCAAGCTTGTGCTTTACTGGTCGTACGGTTGTAGACACAGACAGAATATCCAGAAGATGCGAGAAACCCCGCCATAGGGTAGCCCATTACCCCAAGGCCTATAAAGGCCACTTTATACTTGCTCATGCGTTTCCCCTTTTGCATTGGCAATTGTTAATTTGACTTTGCATGTTATCAGAAGATTTGAGCAGCGTGTTAGCCTTGGCCATTAAGTGTTTTTATCTATCGAATTACGAATTGGAGCAATCAATAATCCTATTACCAATGCACAATAAAAAAAGGCCAGGATATGCATTAACGAAAAAACCCACCGTATGAAACACACGGTGGGCTACAAGTGGTGCGAACTGAATCCAAAATTGGGGGTTTGGATTCATACTACAAAAAGGGGCTTAGGCTTCCTGTAGCGAGCTATCTAAATAGATTCGCTACCTCTCCTCCGCAAGCAACTTGCTCAATAATACAACATAAAATTCATTCATTCATCTTTTTGTTTCGTAAACGACGCTGCCAGATGAATGGCGCAATCAATAACAGCCACAGCGGCGAGGTACTTCCCCCACCGCCACTTAGCACGGTGTCGACAGCATCATTCTTAGCCATCGCAGGCTCTACATGGCTGGCACCAGCCTGCTCCCTGTAATCAGGAATACCATTGCCATTACCATCAGACGGGGATCTTGGGTTATCACCTATTTCATCAATATCTAAAATGCCATCATTGTCATCGTCAGGGTCTAAATAGTCAGCCACCCCATCTAAGTCTAAATCAGGACAAATCAACCCACTGCTACATTCCTGTTTATCACTAATGCCATTGCGATCACTGTCACCACTGCCATCAGGAGTCTCTGCAACATTACGTTGATCACCATCAAGGTAGTCAGGAATACCATCGCGATCGATATCCGCCAGCATCAGATAGCCACCACTGCCTATTTCACTAGTCGTCGCAAGTTCGTCATCGTCATCATTGTTATCAAGGTGGTCATTAGTCCCATCTCCGTCACTGTCACGGTTATTTGGCTCCAAATAATCAGGAATGTTATCCGAGTCACTATCAGCCATTCTGGTTTCAAGGCGTGTGCTAATATCATCACCATCGTCATCTGGGTCTAATGGATTCAATGTACCATCTCTGTCACGATCAAATAAGAAATGCACTTTTTTGTCCTGATCACCAACCAATCGATCCTGATCATCGTCATCAAGATAGACTGGCACACCGTCGTTATCAGCATCGTGCAATAGATTACTGGGAACCTCGTCTATATTATTAATGCCGTCATTATCCCAATCTAAATCAATAGAATCGATGCTGCCATCATTGTCTGTGTCGGCATTTCCTGGGTTTAAACCATTTTGTATTTCAGTGTTATTAGTCAAACCATCATTATCGGTATCTTCATTGAGATCACTGACGCCGTCACCATCAGTGTCGCTCAATAACGGATTGAGCCCAAGAGCAACCTCTAATTGATTCGATAAACCATCATTGTCATGATTTTCTTCACCATCAAACGTACCATCATTGTCGCTATC
>JBMZDT010000217.1:0-4600 GCA_049614505.1 Leucothrix sp. | reverse complement strand
GCCGGGCGTACTTGAGCACCAGTAATGCCTGTAATATCCCATTATTGCACTCATAGATAGTCAATATCGATGTTTTGGCTGCACCAAGTAATTGTGCAGCCAATTTGATAAGGTCATATTTATGTAACAGATTATCAGTATAGATAAGCTGTCACTAACGCAACAACACCATACTAAGCACTTTATTAAACCAAGAGCACCATTAGCCAATGCTCTTAAGGACTATAGAAAACGATGACTATAACTAACGTTTCTAAGTACGGTATTGAGAATACGGAAGAGATTCTCTACAACCCAAGTTACGAAACACTATTCGTTGAAGAAACGCGTGATGACCTCGAGGGGTATGAGCGTGGTATTCAAACCGATACGGGAGCCATTAACGTAAATACTGGAATATTTACAGGCCGTTCTCCCAAAGATAAATACATTGTACGTGATGATATGACGCGCGATACCATTTGGTGGTCAGATCAAGGGAAGAACGACAATAAGCCCATGACGCCTGAAGTGTTTGCTGAGCTGCAAACGTTGGTTAGCCAACAGTTATCGGGTAAACGACTGTTTGTTATTGATGCTTTTTGTGGTGCCAATGAAAACTCACGCCTAAAGGTGAGATTTATTACTGAAGTCGCTTGGCAAGCCCATTTTGTTAAAAATATGTTTATTCGTCCTTCTGAGCTGGAGCTAGCAGGATTTGAGCCTGACTTTGTTGTGATGAACGGTGCAAAAACCAGCAACCCAAACTGGGAGCAACAAGGGCTTAATTCTGAGAATTTTGTGGCTTTTGACTTAAGCCAAGGTATCCAGCTTATTGGTGGTACGTGGTATGGCGGTGAAATGAAGAAGGGTTTGTTCTCTATAATGAACTACTTCTTGCCGCTGAAAGGCATCGCGTCTATGCACTGTTCTGCTAACGTGGGTAAAGCGGGTGATACCGCTATTTTCTTTGGTTTGTCTGGCACAGGTAAAACCACGCTGTCGACTGATTCAGAGCGGGCGCTAATTGGTGATGATGAGCACGGTTGGGATGATGAGGGCGTCTTTAATTTTGAGGGTGGTTGTTACGCTAAAACCATTAACCTCAACCCTAAAGCAGAGCCTGAAATCTATGCTGCAATTCGTCGAGATGCCTTATTAGAAAATGTAACGGTACGGGATGATGCGAGTATCGATTTTGATGATGGGTCACGCACTGAAAATACGCGTGTGTCCTATCCAATTGAGCATATTGAGAATATTGTTCGACCGCATTCGAAAGGTGGCCCAGCGCAGAAAGTCATTTTCTTATCGGCTGATGCTTTTGGTGTATTGCCACCTGTCTCAAAGCTCACGCCAGAGCAAATGCAGTATCACTTTTTATCTGGCTTTACCGCAAAGTTAGCAGGGACAGAGCGTGGTATTACCGAGCCAACGCCGACGTTTTCGGCGTGTTTTGGTGCTGCTTTTTTGAGTCTTCACCCGACGCAATATGCTGAAACGCTGGTAAAGCGCATGGAAGATGCGGGCGCGACGGCTTATCTGGTTAATACGGGCTGGAATGGAACAGGCAAACGTATTTCGATTAAAGATACCCGCGGTATTATCAATGCCATTCTAGATGGCAGTATCGAAACGGCTGAGACTAAGACAATACCTTACTTTAATTTGGTGGTGCCGACGTCGCTCCCGAAGGTCGACCCCAGTATTTTAGACCCGCGTGATACGTATCAGAACCGTCAAGACTGGGATGAAAAAGCCATTGATTTAGCAAGATTATTTATGGATAACTTTGTTAAATACACGGACACATCTGCTGGTGCGGCACTACTAGGTGCTGGCCCTCAAGTGTAGTTGTTTGTGTGTCTCCAGCGGTATTGGAAATAATGTTTTCATTTACCGCTGGGGTTGATTATATTAAGCCGTCGCTCAATGGCTTCCGCCAGCTGGTTGGTCTTTTGTGCGCTAAGAGGGTCGGCTGCTGTGCACTAGGATGACAATGGCCTACTGAATTAAGAAATATTGAACACACGAGGTTAATTCTATGACAGCCACTGTTGTTAATTCATGGAATGAGTTTGATCCGCTAAAACACGTTATCGTAGGCAGAGCTGACCACACTTGCATTCCCCCAGATGAGCCGGCTACTGAAGCAAAAATCCCAGAAGATAGCGACATGCGCGGCATGTGGGGGCCACGTCCACTAGAGACCGTTGAAAAAGCCAATATCCAGCTGGATAATCTGGTAAAGATTCTTACCGATCGCGGCGTGAAGGTTGATCGCCCCAATCCGATTCAGTGGAACCAGGCTGTTAATACACCTGACTTCGCGACAGGTTCGCAGTTTGGCTGCATGCCACCACGAGATGTATTGCTAACGATTGGTAGTGAAATTCTTAGCGCGCCCATGTCATTTCGTTGCCGCTATTTTGAATACCTGGCTTACCATGACCTGATGCAGCAGTATTTTGATGAAGATCCTAACTTCCGTTGGGAGTCTGCGCCTCGTCCAAGACTGTCGGATGAGTCTTACAAAGCGGGTTACTTTGATGACATCACCATTGAAGATCGTTTAGAGCGTACGGCGGCATTGGATTTTGTAACCACTGAGCACGAGCCATTATTTGATGCGGCGGATGTTTGCCGTTTAGGTAAAGACCTATTCTGCCAACACGGTTTAACCACTAATCGTCGTGCAATGGAGTGGCTACAGCGCCATTTCCCTGACCACCGCGTGCATGCCGTTAACTTTCCTGGCGACCCTTACCCGATTCATATCGATGCGACGTTTGTACCCCTACGTCCCGGCCTGATTATTAACAATCCGAATCGTCGTCTACCAGAGGCGCAGCGTAAGATTTTTGAAGCGAACGATTGGCAGATTGTGGATGCCGCTCAGCCATCAAATGACACGCCACCACCACTGTGCTATTCGAGTGTCTGGTTGTCAATGAACTGTTTGGTGTTGGATCACAAAACGGTGATTGTTGAAGCGAGTGAAGTGAATCAGATGGAGCAAATGGATAAATTGGGCATGAATGTCATCCCCATTGAATTCCGTGACGCTTACCCATTTGGGGGTGGTTTGCACTGCGCAACTGCCGATGTGAATCGTGAGGGTGGATGTGAAGATTACTTCCCGAATCAAGTGCCAGGCACTCAGATTCGCGGCTAAACCTTCTTGCTAGATAGCTGTGAGTAAAAAAGGGAGTATTCACTCCCTTTTTTTATGCTCATTGATCCACAGCCAGCTATAATCTACATTATATCGATTAAATTAGGACAACATTTATGCGGCCTCTCGTTGTCGTTGTATTCGTAGCGTTGTTGGCAGGTTGTACGACTTTTGGTGTTATTGAAAACCGTCCTATAAAACAACCTGACACGAAAAATGGCTATTCCATCACTAAGTTTTTAAGCGGCGCATCCACCGATACGTCAGTGATGTTGGCTTTTTCTGGTGGCGGTACACGAGCCGCTGCCGTGTCCTACGGCGTGCTGAAAGCGTTGCGCGATACGCCCATCAAGTCACAAGGCAAAGCCATCCGACTGCTTGATGAGGTTGGGAATATTAGCGCAGTCTCTGGTGGTAGTTTTACCGCAGCATATTATGGTATCCACGGTGAGCGTACTTTCGATCGGTTTGAGCAAGTATTTTTACGGCGTAATATTGAAGGTGGCCTTAAGAAAACACTGCTGAACCCTCGCAATTGGTTTGATGAGCGCGGCCATACGGAGCTAGCCGTTGACCTGTACCAACAGCAGGTGTTTAAAGGCGCAACGTTTGCCGATATGCTACGCCCTGGTGCTCCGTTGATTATGATTAATGCCTCAGACTTGGCGCGCGGTGTACGTTTTTCCTTTGTCCAAGAATATTTTAATTTGTTGTGTTCTGATCTGCGCAGTTTTCCTGTGGCACGTGCGGTCGCCGCGTCCTCTGCTGTGCCTGTAGTGTTTGACCCGGTGGTTATTAAAAATCATGCTGATTGCAAGGCGGAGATTCCAGCGTGGTTGAAAGATGCCATGGCGCGTTCGCAAAACCAGTCTGAATTGCAGTTAACGATTAGTGGTTTGGACAGTTACAGTGACAAAGTAGGGCGCAAATATGCACATTTTGTTGACGGCGGCATTACCGATAATCTTGGCTTGCGGGCGATTTACGATGTAATGGAGCTGGGGGGTGGAGCAAGAAGAACGGCTGATTTGCTAAAACTGAAACCCGTGAAGCGCTTTGTTATCATTTCCGTGAATGCGGCGACTAAACCACAGAATTTAATCGACCAAACCAACCAGCATCCCACGCTATTTGATGCAGCGAATGCCATGAGTGATGTGCAGTTGCAGCGCTATAATGTCGCCACCATCGATGTGATGAAAAAGAGCATTGAGCGTTGGGCAAACCAACTATCAACCCCTAATCAACGTGTTGAACCTTACTTCATCCAGTTGAATTTTAAAGATGTGAGTAGTGACGCGGTGCGTGAAAAGCTCAATGCAATCCCGACCAGTTTTAATCTGAGTGATGAGCAGGTGGATTTGCTCATCAAGACAGGTCGAGACTTGTTGTATGGAAATATGGAATTTAAGCGCTTGTTAGCTGATATTCGTAAAGACGATGTGA
>JBMZDT010000216.1:0-4604 GCA_049614505.1 Leucothrix sp. | reverse complement strand
ATGCCGATGGGCGCAATGACCGGGATGAATGACTCTTTCTCTAAGGTATGAATGATTGCAGGGTTGATTTTAGTAATGTTGCCAACATGCCCATAGTCAACCCCATTTGCTTGTAGTTTTTCAGCCCTAATGAGGTTGCCATCTTTGCCTGTAATACCAATCGCACGGCCACCCGCTTGGCTGATCATGCTGACAATTTTTTTATTAACCGAGCCGCCCAGCACCATTTGTACAACGTCCATTGTTTCTGTATCCGTGATACGCATGCCGTCGTGAAATTTACTTTCAATATTTAATTGCGCGAGTAAATTGCCTATCTGTGGCCCACCGCCGTGAACAATAACAGGATTAATCCCTACTTGTTTTAGCAGTACAACATCCTTAGCAAAACTGCGCTCCAGTAATGGGTCAGTCATGGCGTTTCCACCATACTTAATAACAATTGTTTTGCCTGCATAGCGTTGTATGTAGGGGAGAATTTCAGTGAGTATGCTGCCTGTTGTTGGCGCTGTGTTGGGGGTATCTATCATGATATTTCACACGTCAAAATACACTATTATGTCTTAATCAGAATGGCAATTCAGTGTTTATTCCGGCATTTTTTAGTAAGCGTCGAAACGGAACTTTGATTGCTTCAAGGCGATGGGCTGACTTGGCTTCAAAACGAAACGTGAGGTCAGGACTGGTGTTAGAGGCGCGCATTAATCCCCAACCATCGCAGTAATCCACCCGCATGCCATCGATAAAGCAGGGTTTGGCATCAACAAAGTTGGCTGTTTGTATTAGGCAGCCCAGCAATGATTTAGCGGCATCTGGATTTGACATGTTGAGCCGATATTCTGGTGTGCTGTGGTTTTCAGGTAGGCTGGCAAACACTGTCTCACAGCGCTCTTCATGCAGCGACAACGCTTCAAGCAGTCGGGCGGCAGCGTAAAGACCATCATCAAAGTCAGACCACCGGTCACGTAAAATAATATGCCCGCTAAACTCACCACCCAAAAGGGCATTAACTTCACGGACAGTTCGTTTTAAGTGGGAATGTCCCGTAGGGCAACGTATGACTTGGCCACCCGCAGCGCTAACAGTATGACCCAGCAGATCACTGCATTTGACATCACAGACGACAGTTGCTTCAGGCGAGGTTTTAAGTATTTGCTGTGCTAGCAGCATCATAATGCGATCTGGCCAGAGGATTTTACCGTTGCCATCTACAGCGATGACTCGGTCGCCATCACCATCAAATGCAATGCCTAAATCCAGCTGTTTATCAATGACCAGTTGCTGTAGTGCCGCTAAATTGGCGGGCTCGGTAGGGTCTGGGGAGTGGTTGGGGAAATGCCCATCTAATTCACAAAATAAGGGAGTGACATCACAGCCTATCTTACTAAATAACGATTCGGCCAGTACCGACGTCACACCATTGCCGCAATCAATCGCAATCCGTAGTGGCTTGGCTAAATTGATGTCGTGAGTAACGGCTGCGCTGTACTCCGCTAAAATGTCGGCGTATTGGGTTAAGGTGCCGGTGTGCTCGGATTTTTGATAACGCTCCTCAAAAATAGAGTCATAAATTTGGCGAATTTCCAGTTCCGTTAATGGGGCATTACCAATAACCATTTTAATGCCGTTATAGTGACCTGGGTTGTGGCTGGCCGTCACAATTACCGCATCTGGTACAGATAGATGCAGCGTGGCAAAGTAGGCGACAGGGGTTGGTGTCAATCCGAGGTCGATGACATCGCAGCCTGAGTCTAATAACCCCATTAATAGGTTTTGTTTAATCTCAGGGCTGCTTAAACGCCCATCTCTACCAATTAAAATGGTGTGGCGCTTCATCGATAATAATTTGTTGCCGATGACTAGCCCAATGGCGTAGGCATCCGGTGGGAAGAAGTCTTCATTCACTTTCCCACGAATATCATAGGCTCGAAAAATATCGGCTTGTATCATTTTCTGCATGATGTGTGATCCTTTAAGGCCAAGGATTTTATTGTTTTGAAAGGGGTATAAACTGCTTAATATGGCTTGTTACAGATTAATTTTAAGTATTATAGACTAATTGATCAACTTTTTCCGGAATGCCCGAAGCCGCCACTGCCACGTTCAGTGTCATCAAAAGAATCAACTGGGTTAAGGGAGACTTGCACGATCGGTACAAAAACCAGTTGAGCGATGCGGTCACCAATCTCAATGGTGTAAGGCGAGTCGCTGCGGTTCCAACAAGAGATAAAGAGTTGACCCTGATAGTCAGAATCAATCAAGCCGACCAAGTTACCCAATACTAAGCCGTGTTTATGGCCTAACCCTGAGCGGGGCAAGATAGTTGCTGCAATACTGGGGTCTGCAATGTGGATGGCGAGACCCGTTGGAATAAGTAAGGTTTGTTTGGGCGCTATGGTTGTTGGTGCGTCAATACAGGCACGTAAATCCATACCGGCTGAGCCTTCTGTGGCATAACCGGGTAGAGGGATTGTGGTGCCGATTCTATCGTCTAAAATTTTATAGTCTATGGTCGCTGTCATGTGTCTTTTGTTTGATGAGGTAAGTAAAATTTGCAAATTATAGCGAGAATTTCATAAGCCAATGCTTTTTTATCCATTTCTGGCAGCGTAAAGTGTTCCCCGTTGTTTGCCAAAATATCGACCTGATTTGTCTCAACGTCAAATCCCATTTGTTCACCTACTTGATTGGCTACGACAAGGTTTAGCGCTTTCTTTTTCAATTTAGCCGTGGCGTACTGAATAACATCATTTGTTTCGGCCGCAAAGCCAACAGTGAATAAGTTAGGATTAGCCAAACTAGTTGTTGCCAGAATATCTGGATTTTCCTCTAATACGAGCTGTAATGGCCCCGCACTTTTTTTCATTTTTACGTCTGAAACGGCTTTTAGCCGATAATCAGCGACGGCAGCGGCGGCAATTAGCATATCGCTACTCATAATTTCCGCAGTGACGGCTGCTAGCATTTCTTCTGCTGTTTCAATATTAATCCGTTTGATGGCATCTGAACTGGCTAGGTGTGTGGGCCCAGACACTAGCACAACCTCAGCCCCCATTGTGGCGGCGGCTTCTGCAACGGCATAGCCCATTTTACCTGAGCTGCGATTGGTGAGGTAACGAACAGGGTCTAATGGTTCACGTGTTGGACCAGCCGTAATGACTATCCGATGACCGGCTAAGCACTTTGCCGCTATCGTCTCATTATAGGTGTTTAAGGAGGTATCAAATGATGCTTCGACGGCTGAAAAGATTGCCTGTGGTTCTAACATACGCCCTAAGCCTACGTCGCCACACGCCTGCTCACCTGCTGCTGGGCCATGTAGGGTATGGCGTTGTTCAAGAATAGCGATATTTTCCTGAGTGGCAGCATGTGCCCACATTTGCTGATTCATCGCAGGGGCAATGTGGACAGGCGCTGAGGTTGCCAAGACAACCGTTGATAATAAATCATTAGCCATGCCGACTCTAAGCCTTGCTAGCAAGTCTGCTGTGGCAGGAGCAATCACCACACTGTCTGCCCAGCGCGCTAACTCAATATGCCCCATGCCAGCTTCAGCCTCGGTGTCTAAAAGTGCTGTATGGACGGGGTTGCCTGACAAAGCTTGTAACGTCAGCGGTGTAATAAATTCACTAGCACCGGGTGTCATACACACTCTGACGTCATGACCTGCTTTCTTAAACAGACGAATGAGCTCTGCGGATTTATAAGCAGCGATGCCACCACTAATCCCAACAAGAATGTTTTTTCTAGATTGATTGTTCATACTCTAAGCATAACAAAATAAGGACACCCTATGGCAATTACAGATTGGGCTATTGAAGATAGGCCACGAGAAAAACTGCTGATGCGTGGTGCGCAGGTGTTAACTGACGCAGAGCTATTGGCAATCTTTTTACGTACTGGCATTAAAGGTAAAACGGCGGTTGACCTTGCACGGGATATTCTTAAAGACAGTGGTGGCCTACGGCAGCTACTGGGTGCAAATGAAGGAGAATTTTGTCAAAGCAAGGGCTTGGGTCAAGCGAAATATGTACAGCTACAAGCGGTTGTGGAAATGAGTCGGCGATATTTAGAAGAACAACTCAGCCGTGGTGATGCGCTTAATGATGTGAACGCGGTCAGGAATTATCTGTGTCATCAACTGAGAGGGTATCCTTATGAAGTGTTTGCCTGTTTGTTTTTAGATAACAAACACCGTGTGATTGAATATGAAGAAATGTTTCGTGGAACAATTGATAGTGCCAGTGTGCATCCACGTGAAGTGCTGAGGCGATCAATTTATCACAACGCAGCTGCGGTGATTTTCGCTCATAATCACCCGTCAGGCGTTGCTGAGCCCAGCCAAGCGGATCATCGAATTACTGACAAATTAAAAGATGTATTGGGTATGGTTGATATTCGTGTGCTAGATCACTTTATTATCGGGGATGATGTGGTGTCGTTTGCAGAAAAAGGTTATCTGTAGTGCATACCGTCTGAGTAATAAGAAGGCCAGTGACTGACGGCCTTCTTATTACTCGGCATAGTCTATGTTACTTGTAATCACAGCTAAACGTTGTTTTGCTTGGGAAATTTAGCTGTAGAACACGCGCCGCATCAGCGGC
>JBMZDT010000215.1:0-4621 GCA_049614505.1 Leucothrix sp. | reverse complement strand
TAGGTAGCAACGGATCGAGCATCTTTGGGTAACAGATTTTTCTTAATTTGTTGTTCGACCTCAAGCGTCTTTTTCAAGGTTTCAGCCAAGGGTGTCGAGGCATTCATCTCAACATTGACATAGAAAATTCGTAATGTGTCGCCTGCAAAAAAATCGACCTTAATTAAGCCCGCTGACAGAGCCCCAATGGCGGTGAAAAACGCGAGCACAATGGCCGTCATTGTCAGTTTAGGCCAGCGTAAGCCTCTTATGAGTAATTTGGCATATTTCAATTGTATCCAATGGATAATACCTTCGCGCCAACGCTGCATGCGGGTCTTTTTCTCGAAATTAATATTCACTGCATTGATATGAGAGGGCAGCATCCAGAAAGCTTCAATTAAACTAATGAGCAGGGCAATGGTGACAACCATCGGTATCACGCGCATGAATTTCCCTAAAATACCGGGCACCAGCATAAGCGGGAGAAACGCGGCAATGGTAGTGAGTACTGCGGTAGTGACTGGCAACGCGACTTCTTTCATTGCACCCAGTGTTGCATCAAGAGCGCTTAAGCCCCGCTGTAGGCGATAATAAATTGCTTCGACCACAACAACGGCATCATCTACTAACATACCAAGCACAATCACAACGGCCAGCAGTACGGTAACGTTAAGTGTTTCGCCTAATGAGGAAAGCACCCAAAACGTCAGTGCTAAAATAAACGGTATGCCGATCACGGTAAGTACCGCAATTTTCGTGCCTAAGAACAGCCAAGCGACGACTAGTACCAGCATCAACCCAATCAAGGCATTGCTTTGCATGATATCGATGGCTTTTTGTGTTGGCAGGGTCTGATCATCCACTAATTGAAATTTGACGCCTGTGTCGGCATTAAGGTTATTTTGCGCATCAACCCAGGCACGCAAACGGTCAATGAGGTTGAGAATATTGGTATTGTCTTGTTTCATCACCGACAGCAAGATGGCCGGTTTGCCATCGATTCGAGCATCTTGAGAGGCTTTTTTACGACCTCGCTGAATGGTAGCAACCCGGGCCAAATCGATTTCACCTTGCAAGGCAGGGATAGGCAGCTCACTGACCTTCGCTGGATCAGCTGTCTTTCCCACTAAACGCACTAACCAACTTTCTCGGCCCACATCTAAATTTCCAGCGGCAGTATCTTGAAACCAGAGTTGTACAGCATCTGATAGCTGACCGGGTAGCAGGCCATACGCCTCTAACGCATTGGGTTCAAAGTTTATCTGTAATTCAGGATCATCTAAGCCAATCGTATCCACCCGATCAACGCCCGACATTTGCTCGATATCTTGTTCAGCGCTACTGGCTGACTTGCGCAGTAGTTCATCATCTGCCAACGCAGTGACAGCAATCATGCCAGCTGGAAACGCATTGCCAGAGGTAATTTCAAGGATGAGAGAGTCTGTGGCTTCGTCAGGCAGTACATCCTGAGCGCTTTGTAATTCTCGACGCAGGCTGGATAGTCTTTTTTCATAGACCTCCGTGCTTAAATCTTCAAAACGTACCAACACGCTTGAGGTGTTTTCACGGCTATTGCTGGATACAAAATTAATATCAGCAATGCCATTAATCGCATCTTCGATGGGGTCAGTGATCCGATCCTCAACATCTTTTGCTGAAGCACCCGGAAAGATGGTGATGATGCTGATCCAATTAAAGTTAATGGTTGGGTCTTGCTGACGTGGCATGCCCATGTAAGAGGAGTAGCCAATGATCAGAATCAAGAGAAACGTGAGATTCGCTAATACATGGTTTTGTAAGAGTTTTGAGTACATCTACTGAATTTCCACCGCTTGACCTTCTTCAACTGAGTAGCGATTAACAATGATGATTTGGCTGTTGCTGCGCAGATTAACCTTGGCTGGCTGGCCTTCGCGAGCATTTTTGAGTTCATGAAAGACCGCTTTGCCCTCTTTTGCAAGCATGACACCTAGCTTGTCATCACGACGTACCATGTATTCTGGTGGCATTTTACGTGAGCCATCTTTCCAGATCAGGCGCCCATTTAACCCCGCAATCATTTCTTTATTCGTATTGCTAGTTGTGAGCCTGACGCGCTGGGTGTTACTGGTTTTGCTAAGTTGCTTTAAAACAGTACGAATTGATACCGTAAAGTCTGTTGATTCGGTGCTGAATCTAAGTCGATTGCTGGCACGTGCTTTTTTAAGTTCAAACGGTGAGAGCTCAGCCTCAATCTCCAGTTTATCTGTTTGCAGTAGTTGAATGAGCGCAGAGCCGGGATTCACCAACTGCCCTTGTTGTACAAATTTATTCGTTACTTGACCTGAAAAGGGAGCGTGGATTTTGCACTTAGTAATGGCGAGGTCAGCAGACTCGATAGCGACTTCTTTTAAATCAATATCCGCACGACTATTGAGTAAGCTAGACTCGCTTTGATCAAAGGTTTCTCTGGGGAGAACGCCCCGTTTTAGTAAGCGCTGGTTTCGATTGAATTGCTTTTGTGCGAAGTTCAGCTGTGATTTACTGAGGTTGAGTGCTGCGAGGGCTTGCTTTCGTGTATTCAGGTAGTTTCGGCAGTCCAATGCCACTAGCAATTGCCCTTTTTTGATAATGTCACCGACCTCTGCCTTAATGCTAATGGCACGACCTTGGACTTCTGCACTAATGTTGCTGTCGTTAAGGCTGACAACACTCGCAGGCGCGCTATATTGTGTGGCAAAGACTAACTCCGATAGGGGTTTAGTCGTAATGCGGATAGCTTTGCTGCTGTTTTTAGGGGGTGTTGATGTAGGCTCGCCTGTTTTGTCAGCCCAGACCAAACAGCTCGCCATAATGCCCATTAGGCCGACTAACACCCTTATTTGTTTTTTTATCATTAGCTGACTCACTTAGTCTGAGAATGTTCTATGGTGCAGAGCATTGGCTAACTAGAAAAAGAAGTCAAATCTTGTTGTCTAAAACTGATGGTTGGCTGTGAGTTGCTCAGTATCGTTTAAGGATTCGTTTTGGTACTAATCACCCCATTTGGGTAGCTTAATGGCACTGTATTAATCGAGTTTTGAGCAGCATAACGGGGTGCTAACGTTGAGTTAGCGGGTGCTTTTGGGGCGACACTATCCCGTTTTAACGCACGATAAATCAGCCGCATCACAATGGCATAAAAAATGCAGCACACCATACCCACCCAGCAATAAAAACCAGCACCACGCGACACGATAGCAATGGTATTGCCTTGGGCGTCGGTTGGGATTTCATGGAACAAAAACGCCTGCGACATACATAGCAGCGCGCAGGCACCAGCCAGCAGTGCCCACCAGGGGCGTTGCCTCATTAACAGCAGTGACAGGACGGTCAATGGGTTGGCGTACCAAGCAAACTGGAAAAATAAAAAGCCTAACCAGCCGGTGAGCAAAATCCAGTAGCCGTGAATGCCTTTTTCTTCAGTGACATAAACAATTTCTACCATTGAGATGCAAAACAAAACGGCTGCTATCAACAGTAGCAAGATAGTTAATGCACGAAAAATAGATGATTTAAAATCTCTCATAGCGAATTTAGCTTAATCCTTTATGCTGGTTAATCCTTCCATGGACGCATCCGTGCCGACAGCGAGCCCTTCAGCTAATGTGGCTGTCGCCGCCTGCAATGTGTGCTGTGCAATCTGTTTGCTGGGTAAGCCTAGCATCTTACAACAGTGTGACCAGTTATGGTGTTGTAATATGCGCATTATAAGTAGTTTAGCCTCTTTATTTTGGAGTTTTTGCTTGTTTTCTGCCAAAGCCTTGGGTAGCCATCGTTGTAAAGCCGCCGTTGCTGAATCTAATCCACATTGCGCTCGAGAAAACCGTTGAATATCGCGTATTTCCTGCGGGCATAATGTTGTTGGTGGCTGTGCTACAGCGGCTAATAAGTTCGACGTAATTTCAGCATCATAGTCTTTTAAACTATCGGCTAACTGAGCGATCAGGTTTCTGGCGAATGATTGGCTGGAAGCATGCAGTAATGCTTCTCCTGACTGGGTAAGTGCGTGTAAAAATACAGCAGAGTGATAGCCACTGCTCGCTTCACGTTTCATGCCTAAATAAACAGGGGTAAACATCGCTTGTTGCCAGAAACTAAACAACGTGCCAGATAAACCAAAACTTGTAGAAAGATAATCAGAGGCAGATTGAGCGGCAATGGCTTGCAGTAGGTAGCTGGCAACCTGCTGGCGGCGATACGATGGGTGGGTTGCAATGCGCATGATGCGATCAGTGGTTAGGCTGGCAGCCTCTAATAAGCCGACCTGTGATAACAAAATCTGTGGTACCAAGTGGCCTTTTGGTCGCCTCTCACCACGATAAACTGCCATGGCCAGTGCTGGGTCAAAGCCGCCTTCATGGCTAACAATAGCCGCAGCAATGATTTGGTCGCCGCGGAACACGGTATGGATGCTAAGCGCTTGTGCATCCAATATATGTAAGAGATCCGAGGGTCGTGTTTGGTAGTGGGCAATGACTAATAAGCCAAATAGTTGCTTAAGTTGTTGCTCGTCTTTTAACAAACAGGAGCGATCAATTTTCTTATAAACCAATGTGTCGGATGTGCGTTGTGTTAGGTTTAAAGGTTTCTCAGTAATAGGCTCTGGTGCTAACAACAA
>JBMZDT010000214.1:0-4632 GCA_049614505.1 Leucothrix sp. | reverse complement strand
TTTAAGTATATGTTTTTTGGTTTATAAATAATCTATAGATATTCGATATTGTTTTTGGAGGGTGATGTTGTTAGAGTAACGTTAAGGTTTGTTAATGCAACATTCATAATTTTCTGATTATTAAATACCCTACATAAATTCTCATCTTATCTGTTAGGAAAACAACAATGACTAAACACGTATTAGCCGCTGCAATCAGCGCAATACTAATCGCGGGCTGTGGTAGTGATAACAATGACACTATGCAAGCAACACCTCAAGCACGAACGGTCTCCGGTAGTGCTGCTAAAGGCATCGTTCAACAAGGAATAGTCAAGGCTTACTTGCTGGATAGTACGGGCACGGCAGGTGCTGTTGTGGGTAACGCAACCACCGGCGCTGATGGTACTTATTCGTTAACAATGGCGGATACCTATGACGGTGTTTCAGCACTGCTGCTTGAGCTGACGGCTGATGCAGACACTAGAATGGTTTGCGATGCGAAAAGTGGCTGTGGCGCAGTCGCCCGAGGCGAGCTTGTTACGCCACCTGCATCGTTCAAACTGACAACCGTGCTTCCCGGGGTAGGGTCTGACACCGCCGTCAATGCGCAAATCACCGCATTTACACACATGGCCGCTAAAAGCATTCAAAATAGTGGTGATGCTTCTAGTGCAAACATTACCGCGACTACGTCAAAAGTGAATGGCCTAGTCGGTGTTAATATCCTAGAAACGGCACCAGTCAATATCACTGAGAGTAGTCAGCTGAGTGGTGCAGATGAAAATCAACAGCGTTATACGGTCATGCTGGCCGCATTGGCTGAAGAAGCATTTAAAGACAATGATGCTAGCGGCAGCGTTGATACCGACGACATGATTAGCAATTTGGAAGCCTTTGCTGATGATTTTTCAGACGGTAGCTTTGGTGGCTCTGGCGGGCTAAACATGGCGACCTTCTTGGCCGCTGTTGATGCTGAAGTGGTTAACTCGGCTGCTGATCTTAATGATACGGTGGAGACATCACTAGATCAGCATACGACGATTGTTGAAAGTCAGCTCAGTAATGGTGGGTATACGCCAGCATCTGTGTCGGGCGAAGGGGCAAGTGATGTTGCACGGGCTAAGTCATTATTGACAGAGGTACGGACTTGGAATAACTCATTGGCAGACTTGGAAAACCCAGCCAAAGCATTCACTGACGATGCTGAAGTGATCGTCGATACTTTAGATCAAAATAGCCAAGCGGTCATCGAAGTGTTCTCTAAGGCAATTAATGCTGCCGCAGAAGCGATTGATGAGGCGGAAGAGACAAACAGTGCTGTTGCAACCAGTGTGGCGGTTTATAACGGTGCAGGGGTTGCTATTGGTGACATTGCGATTGCAGATACTTCGGGCAGCAATAATCAAGAATACACCGTTACCGCAACTGACCTCTCTGGTGTAGCGATTAATTTAGTCATCAAACTCAATACGCTAATCAGCAATACCACAGTGGCTGCGGGTGATGTGGTCTTTGAAATAAGCGGTAGTGCAGCGAATGCAGACACTAAAGTGACCCTGAACAATACGGCCGTTACGATGACACTAACCGAAGCCTATGATCGAGAAAGTGACACCGATTTGGGTGACGTTACCTCGGCCATGGCATTTGCTGGTGGAATTAAAATAGAATCGCTGAGTGCTGGGGCTGTGACGGGGCAATCAGTCATGGGCAACGTAATGATTAAGCTTGTGGCTTTATCAGGTGTTCAATCCATTGCGAACGATGATAATCTGAGCTTGGAGAAAATAGCGCTGACTGATCTCACCGTGAGCGATACTGAGGGCTCTACGGGTGGTTTAAGCATTAGTTTGGAGATGGATAACGCCACTGGGTTTGACACGTTTGGTTATTTAAATAATGAGCCTATGGTCGAAGTGTCAGAGCAACGTGGCATGGATACATTTGACCTTAACCAGCTTAAAACAGCCTTTAGCATCGCATCCGTTGATTACATTAACTACAATGTGCAGGCCAACCAAACTTGTGGAACAGGTCGTGATGCTAACGGCGATTACGTGAATTACAGCTGTCAGAATGGTGATGTGGGTGGTTTGAAAAGCCAAGCAATGGATGTTTTGAATGCTAAGTACCCTCAGGACTATGTATCAACCAGTGTGAAGTTTGTGAATATTTCAGGGTCTTTTAACAGTATGGTTGATATTACTGGGAGCCTTGATGTGGGTGATATGGAAACGGCTAGCAGCTTCCTTGATGCGACGTTGAACATTACAGGAAAGATTGACTTGGCAGCGCACCCAGAAGCGATGCTATCACTCACAGCGGATAAGACAGGTCTTAAAGCAGGGACCTTTACCGCGACATTGGGGTATGACAACAAAACGCTTCAGTTCATGGCGACCACAACCGATGGTAATGATACAGGTACTTCTGGTGATTTAAGCTTTAGCAATGCTGATGGCGTGGTCATGAAGTTAAGTGCTAGCTCAGGTGAAGCAACTTCTGGTTCTGTTACGGTTGATGGTACAACAGTTGGGACGATTGAAGAAATGAGTGGTGATGTTGTAATTATGCGTTATAACGATGGAACGTTTGAATCACTATAAGCGTTATTGCTACAGGTTGATAAGGAGGCGGCTTTTAAGCCGCCTTTTTTAAGGGTAATACAATGAGTTTATACCGATATGTTTATGCCTCAGTGTTATGGGTTTTGGCGATGGGCATTGCTAACGCCGACACCCAAGGGTTTCGGCCGTTTCTCAAGACAGAGATGTTTTTGTACAGCGAACCTGTCTCGTTAGATTCGATCAGAAATAATTGGCAAGGCCGCTATTGGCAGGGTGGTCAAAAGCAAATGGGTACGCTGCGTGCTGAAGCTGGGGTTCGTAATGGGCGTTGGTCTATTGCAGGGTTGTACCGTGAAGATTATTACCTTGATTTCTCATCAGATACCGCCGATCTGTACTATGGCGTAGAAAATGATCTGCTGATCAAACGCAGCGATCCTTACCTATTGAGCTTAGACGCTTATCGTTTTCGGGGGGTGGGTTTATCTGCTACAAAGCAATTTACTTTTAACCCCCGTTTAAATGGGAGTCTTGGTGTCAGTGTGTTTAAAGCGTCTAATTTATTAGAAGGCCGATTAACGGGACAAGCGCAGTCAACTTCAGAGGATGAATACAGTTTTCAAATACAGGTCGATAATCAGTATGCAGAAGACCCGTTATTTGAACGCACCATCGATCAAGCACCGTCAGGAATAGGCGTAGCGCTGGATGCCAGCCTCGCTTGGCAAGCCACCCCTAAATTGCAACTATCACTGAAAGCACACGATATTGCTGGTCTGATTCGTTGGGAAGGGGTGCCTTATACAAGTGCACAGGCTAATTCCAATAATGTGATTGTTGATGGTGAAGGGTTTACCAAGGTTAATCCAATTTTAAGCGGCACAGAAAGTGAAAAGAGCCACTTTACTCAGTCTTTAAAACCCACTGCTGAAGCAACCATGCAGTACGCACTAGGCCAATCAGCTTACCTTGCAGAAGCTAAAGTAAAGTATTTTGAAGGGCTAACCCTGTTTGGTGTTGGGCTACATAAGCGCAATCATGTTGCCGATTGGGGGATTCGTTATTGGCCTACCAGCGCTACCGTTGAAGGGTTAGTCACCCATCGGCGTTTTGGGCTGTCTTTGGGGATTGATGATATTGATTTGAAAGAGGTAAGAACCGCTTGGCTGTCTTTGTCGTATTCACATTAGGTCAAAAAGCTCGCCAACGGCGCCTCCAGCCTAAGCTGCATTAGCCGTATCAACTTTCAATGCGATTCCTACCTTGCGTTGCAAAAAGCACTGAGCTAAAGATCAGGCTGATATCAATCGCTGCTTTCCGGTAGAATACATGATTACCTGAATTCTGCGATTTGTATCATGCCTCAATCCATTGATAGCCCACATACCTTTGCTCGCTTTGAACTACACCCTTGTTTATTGGATGCGATTAATGCCCAAGGTTATGATCGGCCGATGCCTATTCAAGGGCAAGCGATTCCAAAAATAATCGAAGGTCGTGATGTGTTAGCCAGCGCGGAAACAGGCAGTGGTAAGACTGCTGCTTATGTGTTGCCTTTGCTGCAATCTTTACTAGAGCAGCGCTTAGAGGAAGGGGTTGACGCTGCCAAAGGCCATCACATTCGTGCGTTGATATTAGTTCCCACAAGAGAGTTGGCCTTGCAAGTGGCTGAGGTTGTTGCAGAGTTAGGTTCGCGAATGCGCCCAGCGGCTCGCTGCGTTAGTGTTTATGGGGGCGTAGCGGTTGCTCAGCAGCGTGTGGTTTTGCAGCGCGGTGTTGAAGTATTAGTGGCAACGCCTGCACGGCTTTTGGATTTGATTGAAGCCAAAGCGGTGGTGTTTAACAAGCTGCGTACCTTGGTATTAGATGAAGTCGATCGCTTAGTGAGCAGCGATTTTCAGGATGAGGTCGAAACTATCTTGCGGCATCTCCCCAATAATCGCCAGAATCTATTTTTTACTGCGACTTTTCCAGATTCAATCAGGAGCTTAGTGCGCAAGGTACTTAACAATCCTGAAGTCATTGATATTCCACTGGCTGATAAAATTCTAATTGATCAACACATAGTGACGGTTAACTTAAG
>JBMZDT010000213.1:0-4639 GCA_049614505.1 Leucothrix sp. | reverse complement strand
CAGCTGTACTGCCTCGTCACCGAATGCTTGGTATTGACATGAATGCCGTTACTCATACGGAGTGTGCCTAGGCACCAATATTAATTCATTCTAATTACCCTTCAATAAACCTGCACTACGTTGCCTGATTTGGTGAAGATTATTAATAAAATGGTTAGGCGAGAGGCGGCCATTATCTAAAACATCCTCTTTCAGTAAATAGCTTAGTGATGGTTCCAGTAAGTAGTTTGGCCGTACCCGATTGCTGCCAACGACAACAGGGTCTTTGATGGTTGTTTCAATGCCATAATTCCAGCTTTGATCCCCTCTAACCACCACATTACCTAGCTGTTTGTCTCGCTGTGGTGTTAGCGGTAGTGTAATGGATAGTCGCCCTGAAAGATCATCTCTGTCTATGTATTTGATTTCTGCTGATAGCTCGGCATCGCCATAAAATTTGGAAATTTTTGTCTTCACACCACTGCTTTCGCTAAAGAAATGGCCGTAGCTGACTTCAAGGTTCATATCTAAGAAATCAATGTGGTGCCTTAAACCGCCTAAGGCAATTATTTCGTCATCTCTGGTCGTGTCTTGGTTACGATAATAAGCGGCGGTTGCAAATAATTGATTTTTACCTGTGCTTAGGTCGTGGGTACCTTCTACTTTGCCCATGATGTATTCATCTTTATCGATGGTGCTGTAGCCAAAGCTTGTTAACAGGTTGCTTGCAGGGGTTGGTTTGGATAGTTTTTGGATAAATGCGTGATCAAGCTGAGACTCATAACGTCGGCTGGCAAAGGCATTACCCTCTTCATATAGATCTGAATGTGCAATGGGCACGCTGCCAGAGATAACAAGGTCTGCAAGCTTACCTAATGGGATTTTCACATCCGCTCTGAGGGCAGCAGAATAATCAAAGACGCCCCATTCAGACCCTAAGTTAGAACGCAATATCGGCTGTAGGCGAATATCAATTGGCGCTTTGCGATGATGCTTTACTAGCCATGTCACATTGCTTAGCAGCTGCCGATTGGGATGCCATGCTTTTGTGGTAGTGTGAATAGTAGAGGGTTGTCCATTAATGTATTTCCCATAGTCCTCCATATCGATTTGAACCGCTAGGAGTGCTTTATTTTGCTTACTGAGTACGATGCGAAGTGGGTTTTTCCCACCAAGATGTTGGTAAGCATGACCTAACACAACGGACAGAGCGTCTAGGTAGCTGTGGTTATAAGTGTGGTTTTCTATTAAGACAACATCTATATTGCCCTGTGTTCCGAGTTGTAAATGTGTCAGCCCATATTGCTCTGCCGCTTGGACAAACTGTGCGATGTTTCGGTTTTGAGCGGTTAATTTAAACTGACTGATCTTGGCCTTAGGGATTTGCAGTTTGTGATCTAGCGGTAAGTGTAAGGTAAGGCCCGCATATTTATCCCATTCGCCATTTTTTTGTTTTTCACCTGCTAATTGCAAGGATAATGGGATACCTGTGACAGGTTTGGCGTTGATGCCTAAGCCAACTGCAAAGGTTTCATCTAGATAGTCAGTTTTTAATGACAGACTGGGCGATAGTGTTACTTGAAGGCTAGCAAATTTATCATTAAGTTTCCCAGTATCGCTTTTTGCATAGCCAACACTAACCGTTGCTGCTCCAATGGTTTTAGAAAGGACACCATAAACAGAGCGAAAATTGACGGCTTCACCTGCAAAGTCTTGCACGCCTACGGCAATATCCGGCAGTAATCGATGTGCCTTGGGAAGCCTAAGTTTTAAGTTACCTGACAAGTCACGTTTTCCGGGTAAGGTGCCGCTGGAATTGGCGACTCTATCATCGTTATACCAGTCAGTTAAGCGACCACCTACTTCTATGTAAGCATTAATGCCAACGGCAAATACGTGGTTATACGTGTTATCGGTGGCGGCGTTTAAGTCATTATAATTATTGTATTGGTATTGGATTTTTCCGGTGGGTGCAACATTGGCATCAGGAGTACGGATAGCACCAGTAAAGCCGGGGAAGGTCAAATCGTTAGCGTAAGCGGATGAGGTGAGTAAAACAAGCACAGCGAGGATTGGGGGCCTGTTGTTCATGTTATTTTCTCTGAGAGGTATTAATGAAAGGAGGGAGCAGCTAAATGACTACTCCCTGTTGTTGTGTATCTTATTAGTTACTTCCACCAGTTGTGATCGGGCACACCTGAGGCACACGTAGATTGGCTGTGCCGTTGGCCGATGCTGTCACTACCGCGTTTTGGCGAGTGTATCGTCTGTTGATTCGATCGTAGATGAATACTTGATAAGATCCTGCAGGTAAGTTAAACACTTTTTGGCCACTGCCGTTAGTCCTACCAAACCCTACAAACCGCCAGTTACTGGTGAATACCCAAGTGTATGCGCCAGCGATGGGCACTTCAGGCACTGCAGAATTATTAGAGCAGTATAAACTGGCACCTACCGTTAACTCTGAGTATTGTATAACAGGCACATCAACGATGACCGTATGTGTGCTGGGGTTACACAGGTTAATCGGGCCAGTCGGGCTGATCACGTTTATTGGTTGGTTAGTGAATCTTGATCTTAAATTGGTAAATCGAACCATGCGATCCACTGGGGCATTTCTAAAATTCAGCGCATTATTGTCACGATGGGAGAATCGGCGGGACCACCCAGGGCTTGTTAAGCGACCGTACAACGATCCCACGGTTGAACCATTGGTATCTTGGAAGGTAACCGTAGAGTTACAGCGACCTCCGCCATAATAGTCTAGATTATAGTATGACAAGTGGCTCACGGTGTAGTCGACCTTTAGCCCACCGTTGGCATCAGCAACCACGGTGCCTGTTTTTTCATAGTTCCATTGACCTGTGCTTGCTTCATAGCTCCAAATAGGAATTGTATCTCCAGCAACAATTGCTGCCCCAGTCATCGGGTTAACAAAAGCACTGTCTACTTTGGTGCTAACCTCAACAGGTTTGTTAAAGTTTTTAGCAACATTTCCTTGATCATCTTTTACTTCAATAGCCGTGAAGCCTGCCGATTGGAAAATAACATCACCATTACTGGGTGTGACGCCATCAGTAGAAGCATTACCAGAATTAACAAGAGCAGCAGGGTTTCCAATAGTTGCAGTTAGGCCGCCAGGAAAAGCGTCAAGAGATTGTGGTTGATCTGGGTCATACTGAGCCACAACCAAACTAAGGTTATTTCCAAGGGGTGTGCCGTTGGCGGTTGTAGCTCCAGGATCAATGGGAACGGTGACCGTGGTTTTACTGTTATCGTTTGATCCATCCCCTTCTTGGGCACTTGAAGTAAGAGGATTTTGTGAAATATCCCCTGTCTCGGTTGCAGTATTGATGCCAGCGGTTGTGTTAGCCGTAATATCAGTAATGATAATAGAGGCTTCGTTCAGATCTCCCCCAACCACATCAACAGGGATATTATTGGAGAGAAACCCATCTTTAGACGCAAGAATTTGTAACGACTTAGTGCCGGTAAATTCATTGGGTGCATAGATTACAAGACCTGCAGGTGCAGATTCTGTGACTAGGCTCTCTTCATTGGCTGGGACAATGTCATCAGGGTCTGAGGTAATGCTGACGGTCGCCCCTTCAACAGGGTCACCATTTGTATCAAAGACTTGTACACTTAGCATCGTGTTTTTAGCAAAGGATGATGCATTGGGTGGAACAGTTGAAACGTCATCATCATTATTTGAACAACCCGCTAGTAACAAGCCGCATAAGGCGAACGATACAACCGGGTGTGTTAATCTTCTTTTAGTATTTCTAGAATACGTAATCATAGGGTAGGCTCCAAATAAGCAGTCAATCGCAGTACTTAAAAAAGTCTGTGGCTTAACCGCCTGTATAAAGATTAAAAAGTATGTGTTGAGTGATATCCATAAGTTATTTCATGATCCTTCCTTCTCGTGTTTGAGTCTGTCTTCTCCATAGCTATAGTAGGAATACTCATAGCTGTAGCCATAGCCACCGCCCGTTTTGACCTTGGTAAATAAAGCGCCAATTAGGTTAGCTCTGGCTTGTCTTAGTCGCTCATTGGCATCTTGAATAGCCCGTTTGCTGGTTTGTCCAAATGCACTGACTAGCAATGTTGCATTCGCTTTATTAGCCAATACCAAAGCATCGGCTAGCCCCATGACCGGCGGGCAGTCCAAAATAACAAGGTCAAATTGCGTGGGTGCTAGCTGAAAAATCTCTTCAATGCGTTTGCTCGAGAGAAGTTCAGAGGGGTTAGGGGAGAGCGGGCCTGCGGTGATCACAGAGACGTTATCAATTGGAGTTGCTTGAATAACATCGCTGATATCGGCTTGATGCGTCAAAAAATTACTCAAGCCTAAAGCATTGTCCAGTTTAAGACGCTTATGAGCCGTTGGCTTTCTCATATCTGCATCAACAATTAATACCTTGTTGTCTGCTTGGGCAAATGCCGTTGCAAGATTCATGCAGCTGCTAGACTTTCCTTCTGATGGCATTGCACTAGTTAATGCAAGCACCTGGGGAACCCCATCGACACTTGAAAACAATAGATTGGTTCGAAGGGAGCGAAAAGACTCTGCTAAGGCCGAGGCAGGTTGTTCCGCCGTGGCTAATGAATGAGCAATAGGATCTTTGCCTTTCACTTCAGGGGTAATTCCTAGAAT
>JBMZDT010000212.1:0-4659 GCA_049614505.1 Leucothrix sp. | reverse complement strand
TCGTAATAATCTCCTTTGCTTTCGCAATACATTTGGGCACTTAAAGTGAGTCCGCTGTCACCATCAATTGATCCTGCAAAGATTGAGGTGCGTTTATTGTTATCATCTGGCTGGAAAAACAAACTACTACCACAACGATTACAAAATCCCCAACTCGCACTATCCGTTTTGTACCAAGTCAGCGTGTTGTCCGCGTTGCTGATAGATAAATCTTTTTTATCTGAGGACGTCGATGTTGTGAAATGGCCTGAGAATTTTCTGCATTGAGTGCAATGGCACGCACAAATAGGTCGCATTTCACCGCTTGCTGTATAGCTGACACTGCCACATAGGCAGCTGCCTTTAATTATTTTGCTCATAAATTATACCTCGATAGGGAGTTCTATCCGCGCACCCCATTCACACCAAGAACCATCGTAAACGGAGAGTTTTTTATAGCCTGCTAGCTCAGCAGCCAGTGCTAGGTGGCAAGCAGTCACACCAGAGCCACAGCTAAAAATTAGCTGCTGATTGGGTTCGGCCACCGAGGCCAATTGCGCTTTGAGCACTTCAGTCGGTTTAAGGAAGCCATTATCTAATAAATCGGTAAAAGGCAGGCTCTTAGCACTTGGCATATGGCCACTGCGCAATCCCGCACGTGGTTCTGCTTCGACCCCCTTAAAGCGACCGATCGAACGTGCATCTAATAGTTGAGTCTGGTCATCTTGCAGTGCCATCAGTACCGCATCCGTGTCGCTAAACCTATCTGGCTGATAGTGTGCTGTGAAGTTGCCCGGTATTGCTGGCTCGATAGACGATGTTTGTAATGGCAGGCCCGCAGTTTCCCAAGCAGGTAGCCCACCATCTAACACAGCAACGTTTTCATGACCCATGGCACGAAACATCCACCAAGCGCGTGGGCTTGCAAACATACCGGCTCCATCATAAACAACAATAAGGCTGTCGTTATTGATGCCTAAAGCTTGAACATCTTGTTCGAACTGTGCGGGTGACGGCATGGTATGAGGGTAGTCTGCGCCTTGCTCACAAATGATGTTATCAAAATCAAAATGTTGGGCATGACCGATGCGACGTGCTTGCCATTCTTGAAAACCGTCTCGCTGCATGGCTGGCATATAATAGCTTGCATCTAAAACAACAAGATTTGGGTGGCTTAATTGTTTAAAAAGCTGCTCGGCTGTAATAATTGGCGTAGGGAATTCGTTCATGTTTTGTTCCGATGGTGCTATTTGGTAATGAAATAGAGCGCAAGGCATTATTTCAGAAAAAAATCAGTCGTGCGAGTCGCTATCATTGCTGCAAATGTTATTATCTTGTTTGTAATCATCAATTTTTTAGGATTCGTCAATGACCTTTGTTGTAACCGAAAACTGCATCAAGTGTAAATACACCGACTGTGTTGAAGTATGCCCAGTGGATTGTTTTCACGAAGGTGAGAACTTTCTAGTGATTGACCCCGATGAATGTATTGATTGCTCGCTGTGTGTACCTGAGTGCCCGATTGACGCCATTTATGCTGAGGAAGATGTACCTGAAAACCAACTCCATTTCATTAAGTTAAACGCTGACTTGTCATTGAAATGGCCAGTCATCTCTGAAATGAAACCGCACCCTGAGGACGCAAAAGAATGGGAAGGGGTTGACGGTAAATTGGAACACCTTGATACAGGGGGTTAACCCTGAGGAAGTCTCTTGGATCAATTAGGCTTATTACAGGTTGAAAATCCGATTGTAAACAACCGGTTCCGCCAGTTGTTTATTGGCGCTCAGTTAGCAGCTATTTGTGGCATTTTAAACCTGACATTTTTTGGCAATAACCTGATGGATAGTGGCAACCCATTATTCTTCCGGATGGATTTTGTTGCCTATATTGTCGGGGTGATCATCACCTCATCATTGTTTATTTTCCTTGATCAGGGCCAGTATCTAAAAGCAATGACTAACTTCTTGTCGCTGTGGTCTGTTGTAATGGCCTTTGCGACATGGTTTGGTGGCGGCTTGGCCAGCCCGCTTACGTTAAGCTTTCCTGTGCTGCTTGTTTTTGCTGCACTGTTCACTGAGCTCATTGCATTCTTATCCATTTGTACCTTCCTAACCTCTGCCGTTATATTTATGGGATTCAACCATATTTATGGTTGGTACCTCCCACCTAAGGGAATGGAAATTCAAGGCATCTCCAGCATGATCAGTGCTGTCGTGTTGATTACCTTATCAGGCTATGTATGTTGGGTGGTCGGACGCTTGTTAAAGACATCATTTGAAGACCTTCGGCAAGAGAACAAGCGGGTACTAGAGTCGCAAGCAACCATTAAAAAGCTAGCCGACTGTGATGCGCTAACAGGCCTACTTAATCGCAATGGCGCGGAATATGCCTATCAACATGTCCTGGGACAGTTAGATTTTAGTCAAGAGCAATTAGTTGCTTACTTTATTGATTTAGATAATTTTAAAAGCATTAATGACTTATTTGATCATGAAGCGGGTGATCAGTTGTTGATGACAATGAGTGCTCGTTTAATGTCACAGCTAGAGGGTGATAATTTTGCCTGCCGCTTTGGTGGGGATGAATTTGTATTGGTTGCACGGGTAGAGCATGGCTTTGATATTGAGGGTCTTGCTGCAAAGTTGATCGGTGTCTTAGCCGAACGCCACTCGATTTTAGGGACAGAAGCTGAAATAACAGCCTCCATTGGTATGGCTGTGGCTAATAATGGTCAAACAAGCTTTAGCAGCCTGTGCAAAAAAGCGGACATGGCGATGTATAAAGCCAAGCAATCGGGTAAGAATAGTTATCATCAATACAGTGATGAGCTAAAACATGAACATATGCGTAGCCTGCATGTGTTAGATCGCTTGAAAAGCGCGTTAGGCAGTAAATTGCTAGATCTCTATTTTCAACCCAAAATCAATTTAAAAACTAATGAAATAGAGGGCGCAGAGGCACTGTTACGCTGGAACCGAGGCAATAGCGATAGCATTGGCCCAGAAGAGTTTATTCCCATCATTGAATCCACTGAACTCATTCATAGTATTGGTACTTGGGTGATTAATGAAGCCTGTATTGTCTGCAAGCAATGGCATGCTACGGGGTCATACATCAGGGTAGCCGTTAATGTGTCCGCACTACAGTTAACGCGTAGCGGCTTTTACCATGCGGTAGCAGATGCATTACAACGCAGTGGTTTACCACCTGAATTTCTGGAGATTGAAATTACAGAACACTCCTTACTCCAAGAGATGCCGTTAGTATCAAAGCAGTTAGAAGCGCTGAAAACACTTGGTGTTAATCTTGCTATTGATGATTTTGGCACTGGTTACTCAAACATGGGGTATTTAACCCGTTTACAGGTTGATGTGCTGAAATTAGACCGCAGCTTTATTTCCCAGCTTGGCCAATCAGAAGAGCATCGGGTTGTTATCATTGCTGTGATAAAAATGGCCAAAGTCCTAGGGATGAAAGTCGTTGCTGAAGGCATTGAGACAGAAAGTGAAAAGTCGGCGCTCTTAGCAATGGGGTGCGATATGGGGCAGGGCTACCTGTGGTCGCGAGCACTCCCTGACTCTGAATTCCTAAGCTTTATTCAGCACGCTAGAAAAGAGGATTAAAAACAGCTTATACCATCCGTTTAAGACAAAACAAATGCTATTGTGTTTTTTATTGGTGAATAGTGTCTGATTAGTGAAGGTTTAACACGGATAAACGGCTTCTTTCGTCACTTGATGTTAATATTACGTTAAGGTATCGTTGACTGGTAATCATTCATACTGGTTAAATATCAATGATGTACTGCCGAACCGCCCTGCTTTTACTCTCTTTTATACTGCTATCGGCTTGTAATCATACTGCGTCAGAACCCACAGCAGTACCAATTGAAACCCCTCAAATCGCTACACATTCTGGCATATTTGTTGCCAAGTCATCATCTGCGAACCCATCACCCGCAGGTCAATCTGCTCTCAGAAGCCGCACTGTTACCATTGATACACAGAAACTGTTTAAGCAGGCAACCACTCAGCCGTTGACGGCACTCACTTTAAATTTTTTTGATGATGCTGTCTTTAGCGTTACAAAGCAGAAACAGATTTTAAATCAGTCAGGGAGTGTGACATGGCTGGGTACACTACCCGCAGCCACTGGCAGTATGGCTATGCTGAATATCTCACAAGATAGGATAGATGGATCATTAGATATACCCAACCAAGGACTGTTCTCTGTACGATATTTGTCGGATGGCAGTCATTTGGTAGAAGAAATAAACCGCTCAGCAATACGATAAGCCTTGCTCTTAGAGCAAATTTGGAACGAACAGAGTACTTGGAGTTGGAAATGAATCTTAATCGCCGCTTGCAAACGATTTACAGGGTGTTGATGTGTCTGTTACTGGGATTACCAATGCTCGCTCAAGCCGCTGATGAAACGACACTGTTTGAAGAGGCTTTGGTTTTTAGCCCGCCTGATGCTACCTCGCATGTGCTGCGCAGCCGTTCAGTGATTGTAACCGATACGCTCCTCACTGGTGTGAATACGTTACAGCAACGCTCAGCGTCACCGGATGCAAATACAGCGCCTGTTGCGAAAAGCCTTACACTGAATTTGTTTGATGATTTAGTGGTTAGTGCCAAGCTGACCAATGCTTATCAAAATCGCTCAGGCAGCCG
>JBMZDT010000211.1:0-4683 GCA_049614505.1 Leucothrix sp. | reverse complement strand
CAAAACTAAAACTAATAAGAGGTTAATATCTTTGTGCGTGTAATTTCTGACTCTTATTGTCTTGATATGTAGGATATATTTGTTTTAATTTACTGAAGCCCTCCTGTCGGAACAAAAGGCCCACTTATCAAAAATAAGCCGTTGTTAAAATTACTCCGTTTTCTTTTCAGGTAATGTTTTTTTACCTGAACTGTGTGCACATCGTACACCTCCCGCAATGTTTACAATGTCTAATAACAAAAAAAGTAGCTCATTTTAGCGTGTTGTTGCAATGGCTCAGTATTTGATTGGTCTTTACATGGATGAGTAAACAATATGCAACAGCCAACCGCGCAAGATGTCTTTTTAAATAGTGGTTTTTATGGTGTGGGTACCCATAATTACGTGCCTTTTCGACAAGGTAGTATCGACGTCAAACTACCTGTTCCAAATGCTGATATGCGCTTATTTATATTTCATCCTGCTGATTATCCGTATCTCTGGGCTAAATATTTAGAAGGCTTGCAGCGAGAGTATAGTCGGATTGGTGTGGATCATATTTTAGACATGAAGACGTTGAACAATCCAGAATCAGCAGTGATGGCTGTATTGGTGATTATCGATGGGGAGGTGGTATCAGGGATTCGTTTTCATTCTCCACTGAGAAAGGTTAGTAATGCTTCTGTTTACCAAGAAATGGCGATGGGAGACCAAGAATTACTTAAGCAGCATCTCCAAAGCTGGATACCCGAAAAAGCTATTGAAGCAAAAGGCCTATGGTTGGACGTACGGCACCCAAGCCGTAAACGCATTTTACAATCAATAACGCGTTCAATTATTTATGGTGCTGCCTTGTATGGGGCTCGCTATATACCCTGCACTAGCCCAGCCAGCATGACAAAAGTGTATATCGAAGCTGGTATGGAGATATTAGAAGAGGTTGGTTGTGTTCCTTACCCAAGTGAAGACTTTAAGACAACATTAGGTATCTTTGATTTACAAAAAGTTTTTGACAGGTGTTCAGATAAAAATCGTGTTCTCTTAAGGCGAGACTGGCAGCAGATTCAACATGCTAGATCTCAGAGTCAGCAGCATAGAAACAATGATGATAGGTGGTTGCCAACAATCCTTGATGAGGCAAACCCTTTTCATGCTCAGGCACTTGAGTCATTACTGATGGATAATGACTACACGCAAAAGGCGAACTTTAGTTCCATGAAGAATGAACTAGGTGAGATTATTCCTCCAGTAAGCGAGGATTTACAGAATGAGAGCAAGCGATGGGTTGCGTATCCTTGGCGAAAAACTGCTCTTGAAACTGTTGGGCCTCGGTCGTTTAAGCGGTTACTGAATGATCGTAACCGCAATAAAATCACTGACGATGAGCAAAATAAACTATCAGAACTAGCAATTGGAGTAGTCGGTTTGAGTACAGGGCATGTTATTGCTCATACGATGGTCATGGAGGGAGTTTGTGGTCATATTAAACTGGCTGACTTTGATACGCTAGAGGTTTCCAACTTGAACCGTATTCCTGCATCCTTGCTGGATATAGGATCAAACAAGGCCGTAATAACCGCACGTAAAATCGCAGAGTTAGATCCATATCTTAATATTGATGTTTTTGAGGATGGCTTGCATGAATCTAATATTGATAGGTTTATGAATGGTTTGGATATTATTGTAGAGGAGTGTGACTCCTTGGATGTCAAGGTGTTAGTCAGAGAGGCAGCTATAAAACGAAAAATACCTGTTCTGATGTCTACTAGTGATATGGGTATGATGGATGTTGAACGTTTTGATATAGATGATAACCCCAAGCCATTTCATGGTTTAACTGATGTCAAAGCGTCTGATTTGAAGGATTTGTCTCGCCGGGATAAATCGGGGTATGCATTAGCGATTATTGATGGTGAAAGGGTCTCCGCACGCCTAGCTGCTTCCATGGTGGAGATTGATTATACCGTGAGCACTTGGGCTCAGCTGGCTTCAGACGTTACACAAGGAGCTGCGTTAGTTACCACAGCAGTTAGGCGTATAGGAACTGAAAAGCCTACGCCTTCTAGTCGTACGCGTATGAATATGGATGAGGTGCTAGAGCGCGGTGAACTGCCCTCAAAGCCTAAAATACCTAGTGAAAAATCGGCCATTGAGCCTGTGTTTAGTGGTGAATTAAACGAAGATATGTTGTTTGCTGCAAAATATGCCCCTTCTCCTGGAAACATACAGCCTTGGAAAATTAGTTGGGTTAATGAAAAGCTCAATCTAGAAATTGATCGGTCACTCACGACTAGTATGGATATAAAGTGGCGTGGGGCGATGGTTGCTTTAGGCGCCGCTACATTAAACGCTGAAATAGTAGCAATGCACCACAATATCAGCTACGACGTTGAATATTTCCCGTTAAAAAGAAAACCTGACTTGGTGGCAAGACTATCTTTGTGTAAAGCGGGCAAGTTAGATGAGCGTGTTAAAAAGTTTTACCCATATCTGCTGAGTCGAAAAACCAATCGTGAAATTTCACAGCGTCAGATTGTGTCACTAGAGACATTGGAGCGATTAAGCTCAGTGACAGAGCATTACCCTGTCAAACTGCATATGCTATCAAACCTCAGCGAGTTGCAAGACTATGCAAAAATATCGATTGAGTCAGATCGATTAAGGCACATTAGCAAACATTTACACAATGAAATGATGGGGGAGTTGGTTTGGCCGGGGAGAGACAGTTTAGAGCAGGGGATTGACGTTCGAACACTTGGTTTAGCACCTAAAGATTTAAATGTCCTTTCAATTTTAGAGCGTACTGATGTGATGGAAGAGCTCGCTAATTGGGATGCTGGTCAGGCGTTGGGAGATTACAACCGAGACCGTATTCTCAGCTCTTCAGCAATGGTTGTTTTGACGATTAAGGGTAAGTCTGATTTGGATTATGTGGTGGGTGGAAAAGCACTGCAGCACTTTTGGCTTGATGCTGAACTTAATGGCCTTTCTGTTCAACCGATATCACCCATATTTCTGTACTCAACTAATGATGATGAGGCTCATGAGCTGATGGGTGAAGAGTACTATCAAGAGGTAGTAGAACTGCAACAATGTTTCAATAAATTGTTAGGCATTGCTGAGAACGACTATGCCGTATTGGCATTGAGGCTAAGCTTTGCTACAGATCTAGAGTTTAGGAGCTTACGTAAGAAGTAAAGTTCTCTATTGCATAGTCATTCATAGCGATTAGTTGATGCTCCAAAGAGGGTTTGTTATGAGCGGCTTAACCTAGATATAGCCAAAAAATGCTGTAATTTGCCGTATATCAAGTTTTTGTGGCTCTTTGTGGTGAGTAACTGTTAGCCTCAGTTAAAGAATAACAAAAGCACATATAATATGAGCTATCTACAGTCAGCACTCCTAGTCTGCGCAACCTCTCTTTTTGTTATTACGTGTGGGCTATTTATCATACGTAAAATGCCTGCACGTAGAGGCGTAGGATGGTGGGTTATGGCGTCGTTCCTACAGTTCCTACTATACGCATTAGGGGTAATATTTTTTGGTACAGAGGACACAGTAACAAGTTCTATAGCGTTCTTTTGTTTGCAAATGACCTCAATTCAAGTTGTTTGTATTGGAATGCTCTTTTTTATTAACAAAGAGATCGATATCCACCTGAGAATTTTGCTGTTAGCGCTTTTTATCCTCTTTTTAATAGTGCTTCTTCAAGTTAAAGAGGGTTTTTTGGCGCCATTTCTATTCTCAGGATATTTAGCTGTAAGTTCATTATCAACATCAGTAACCGTTTGGCGCTGTAAGGAGTCTCCACCGTTATTAAAATTGTCTGGAATTTTTCTTTTCCTAATTGGCCTTCATTGGTTGGATTTCCCAATAATGGGGAGCGTTGATTGGTTTGTACCAATTGGTTTTTTGTTAGGGCTGATATTAGCTATTGGCTTATATTTTTCGCTTGCTGCTGTAGCGGTTCTACAATTCAAAGAAATTACAACTAAATCAGAAAAAAAGGCTATTTATGCAGCAACTCATGATCCACTGACAGGCGTTTACAATAGGAGTCACTTGCCCACATTGTTTGATAAGTATAAGCGCAATGCGCATGATTCCAAGGGCACTTTCATTATGCTGTATCTTGACTTGGATGGTTTTAAATCAGTGAATGATAAGCATGGTCATAAAGCAGGCGACGCCGTGTTACTTGCTGTCGCAAAAAGATTGGAGAGTTGGTTAGGGAAGAAGGGAGACGTGGTACGTATTGGTGGTGACGAGATGGTTGTTTTTAATGCGCTGAGGTCTGATGCCAGTGCGAATATTATCTATGGCACGTCAGCGGCGCAAAGTATTCTCAAGTTAATTGAAAAGCCCATTGTAGATGGTAGTAGTGTTTATAGTGTCAGTGCGAGCATTGGTGGTTGTTACTACGATTCTCAGCTCGGTGAGCTAGAAACTATGCTGCATAGGGCGGATGAGCTTATGTTCAAGGCTAAAGAGGCTGGCAAGAGACGGGTTTATTTTGGCAATATCCCTGATGATGATCCATTTGCAACTGAGCAACTAAGTGAGGCGGCTACAACAACATCTTATTGAAACAAGGGTACAGATTAGGTGCTCAAAGTGAGTTATAAATAAGCAATACACGTTTAATATTGACAATGATAATGCGAGAGCGTTATTATCAGCGCCATGATTACATTACTAAAACAA
>JBMZDT010000210.1:0-4687 GCA_049614505.1 Leucothrix sp. | reverse complement strand
AAAACAACATCTGATCAGGATGTTCCGCTTTTATGCGCAGGTATTGCTGCATCATAGGGGTATGTTTGGGGAGGTTTTTACCAGTCGCTTTAGCCATGGCGGCAAATGTAGCAGCAGGCCGCCAAAAAGTCATGAGGCAGTGATAAATAAAACCATTTTGCGTTTTAGGCAATGCAATTTTCCTGCGACATCCTGTAAGATAGCGAACTATGAGCGAACAAGGATTAACAAAAATTGCACAGCAAGTGATGTCAGCACTGCAAGACAGGGGCCAGAAAATGGCAACAGTTGAGTCATGTACTGGCGGTGGTATTGCTACCTTAATGACAGACTTTGCAGGCAGTTCAGCAGTGTTTGAGTGCGGCTTTGTCACTTATAGCAATGAAGCGAAGCAGCAAATGGTTGGTGTCGACCCCACAACGTTGCAGACGTTTGGTGCGGTGAGTGAGCAAGTTGCTGGGCAGATGGCGGTGGGTGCGTTACAGCGTGCGAATGCAGATATCACGGTCTCGGTGACCGGCATTGCTGGGCCAGGCGGTGGTACCGACTATAAGCCAGTTGGCACCGTGTGCTTTGGCTGGGCTTATACTACGTTGCAAACAGAGACGTGCCATTTTTCGGGTGATAGGCAAGCCATACGCGAGCAAACTATTGCTCATGCGTTAGCAGGCGTATTGCAACGGCTCAGTCAGTAACATTGATTGGTTCTGGTTCGATTAGTTATAACAATTTGGCAATGATTTGCCTCATTTAAAAAAGGAAAACTTACGCGTGGACGATAATAGAAAAAAAGCACTAGCAGCAGCTCTTGGTCAAATTGAAAAGCAGTTTGGTAAAGGGGCTGTCATGCGTATGGGTGATGATAGCACCGCACGCAATATTGAAGTGATTTCAACCGGTTCATTAACGTTGGACATTGCCCTAGGGATCGGTGGCCTACCCAAAGGCCGCGTCATTGAAATCTATGGCCCTGAGTCATCGGGTAAAACAACCATGACACTGCATACTATTGCTGAGTGTCAAAAAGCGGGCGGCACAGCAGCCTTTATCGATGCAGAGCACGCGCTAGACCCAGGTTATGCTGAAAAGCTAGGCGTTAAAATCGATGATTTATTAGTCTCTCAGCCAGATAACGGTGAGCAGGCTCTTGAGATTGCGGATATGTTAGTTCGTTCTGGTGGCGTTGACTTGGTCATCGTTGACTCCGTTGCGGCACTGACGCCAAAAGCTGAAATTGAAGGCGATATGGGCGATTCTCATATGGGGCTTCAGGCGCGTTTGATGTCACAAGCGCTGCGTAAGCTGACGGCGAATATCCAAAAATCGAATACCATGGTGGTCTTCATCAACCAGATTCGTATGAAGATTGGGGTAATGTTTGGTAGTCCTGAAACCACGACGGGTGGTAATGCGCTTAAGTTCTATGCGTCGGTACGTATGGATATTCGCCGCATTGGTGCGATTAAAAAGGGCGATGAGATTGTGGGTAATATGACTCGCATTAAAGTGGTTAAGAATAAAATGGCGCCACCGTTTAAAGAAGCTGAGTTTGAAATCTTGTACGGACAAGGAGTCTCTCATGCAGGTGAGTTGATTGATTTAGGTGTGCGTGAAGGACTTATCCAAAAAGCCGGGTCTTGGTATAGCTACCAGAACGATAAGATTGGTCAGGGTAAGGAAAATGTGAAAACCTACCTGAATGAAAACCCAGACATTGCAGAAACTGTCGAAAAGATGCTGCGTGAAAAGCTGATGAAAAAGCCGGGTAAACAAGCAGCAGAAGATGAAGGCGGCGAAGATCAGTCATAAGCTAGATGATGAAAGTCGCTGCCGCAAAGCAGCGATTGACCTACTCTCAAGGCGCGAACACTCGCGCTTTGAGCTCAGGCGTAAGTTACTGCAAAAGCCTTATGCCGAAGGAGTGGATTTAGATGAGTTGTTAGATCAACTTGAAACAGCTAACTATCTCAGCAATACCCGATACGCTGAAAGTTTTGTGCGCTCCAGAATACTCAAAGGGCAGGGTGAAATAAAAATACGCCAGCTGCTACTGCAACGAGGTGTGTCGTTAAGCACTGCCGACCACGCAATTGCAGAAGCCGACGTGAACTGGTGGGATCTTGCTGAACAACAGCGTATCAAACGTTTCGGCGAGGACTACCCCGATACCCTAGAAGACAAAGCCAAGCAGATCCGTTTCTTAACAATGCGTGGATTCCCCAGTAGCATCGTGCGTGAGATTACCCAGATTTAATCAATACATCGTTACTTGAGTGGGTCATGCGGTATTGGCTTTGCGTAGACCTTTCGAGTCAACTTAGTAAAAGCAGTCATGTACAGTTTTGGCGATGAGAGGCGAAGCAAAGCCAATACCGCATGGGCCAGCCACATTGCTAAACTATTGTAGCCACTTGGTAATATTGTCTTCTGCAGGTGGCTGTGGATGATAGTCACTAACATTTTATTATTACGCTAGCCGAATTTAGGTCAGGAAATCATGGAAATTACAACGCAGGTATTGCTCTGGGCCTTTAGCTTGGCCGTCATCTTGGGCATTGTTGCCACTAAAACAAATTTTTGCACGATGGGGGCGGTTTCTGAGGATGTCAACATTGGGGACACTGGCCGCATGCGTGCTTGGGTCTTTGCAATGGGGGCGGCTATTCTGGGTGTTTTAGTGTTGGGTCAGCTTGACTTGGTCGATATGTCACTGACTGCGAGCAATGATACGGCTAACCCACCGTACCGAACCCCCATTTTTGCCTGGCCACGAAATGTGCTGGGTGGGATTATTTTTGGTATTGGGATGACACTAGGGTCTGGTTGCGGAAACAAAACGATCTTACGCATCGGTGGTGGGAATTTAAAATCCATCTTTGTGTTGTTGGCGGTAGGTATAGCCGCGTATGCCATGATTTTTACTAATTTTAGCTATGACTTTTTTCTCAGTTGGATGGAGCCTGCGTTTGTTGATTTGACAGATTACGATATCAAAGATCAAAGCATCGGCAGCATTATCAGTGGTTTTGGTGGTTTTGATGCCAATATCACGAATTTGCTAGTGGCCGCTCTATTGGGTGTGATGTTGGTGCAATGGGCCTTGTCGTCTAAAGATTTCACACGAAGCTTTGATAATATTTTGGCAGGCGTCGTTATCGCAGGCGTTGTGGTTGCTGCATGGTGGGTAACAACAGGTGAAATGGGTGTTGAGCTGCTGGATGAAGTTGAGATGATGGATGAGCGTCCGTTTGCTGTGGGTGCGCAGTCATTTACCTTCATACAGCCCTCAGCGCATTTATTGCGTTGGATTGAGACGGGTTTTTCTAGTCAAATGGTGACTTTTGCACTGGTTGCGGGTTGCGGTGTATTGGTGGGCGCGTTCTTGTATTCTTTAGTCATGCGTAAGTTCCGCTTTGAGTGGTTTCACAGCTGGAAAGATTTCCTATCGCACATTATCGGTGGCTTGCTAATGGGTGTGGGGGGCGTTTTGGCAATGGGTTGTACCATCGGGCAAGCAGTAACAGGCGTGTCGACACTGGCGCTTGGGTCATTTATTACGTTTATTGCTATTGTATTTGGTAGCGCGCTGACCATGAAAATTCAGTACTACGGAATGGTCTATGAAGACGAATCTAGCTTCTTTAAGGCCTTAGTTGCGTCCTTAGCGGATATGCACTTATTGCCAAATAAGTTAAGGCAATTAGAAAAGGTGTAATTTTTATTAAAAAGGCCTTGTAAATGAAAACGCGGTCTTTATAATACGCCGTTCTTGACGTGGGGCGTTAGCTCAGTCGGTAGAGCAGTTGACTTTTAATCAATTGGTCGAGCGTTCGAATCGCTCACGCCCCACCATCTCAAGAATCCCTATTTAGGGGCGTTAGCTCAGTCGGTAGAGCAGTTGACTTTTAATCAATTGGTCGAGCGTTCGAATCGCTCACGCCCCACCATTTTATCTCCGCTTGTCTATTTATTTCATCAGTCTTTGTTTGTAAGCTTCGTAGTGTGATCTGTGCATATCCATTTTGCGTATGTAGCCTATTCTAATTCAATAAAAGCGACCAACATGGAAAATGAAAATATAATTCGCCTCAGTGTATTTCTGGGGCTGCTGTGCTTGTTTAGTCTACTGGAGCACCTTATTCCGCGTAGGGTTATGCTAGGAAGTAAGCCGAAGCGCGCCTTTGCAAATCTATCTCTGGTGCTGATTGACAGCATCGCAGTGAAAATTGTTTTACCCATGACAGCAGGGTTGTTTGCTGTATGGGTGGCCGAAAAAGATATGGCCTTATTGGGTTTTCAAATGCCTGTCATTCTTGCCATTATCTTGTTAGACATGATTATCTATTGGCAGCACCGCATTTTCCACGTCGTGCCCTTATTCTGGCGTCTGCACCAGGTTCATCACAGTGATAATGCAATTGATGCCAGTACGGCATTGCGCTTTCACCCAATTGAGATTGTTTTGTCTATGTTGGTTAAGTTTGCTGCGATTATCGTTTTTGGTATACCAGTGATAGCGATTGTGATTTTCGAGATTGTTCTCAATGCCTGTGCTCTGTTTAATCACAGTAATATCCGTGTGCCGTTTGATTCTGTTTTGCGGTTGTTTATTGTGACGCCGGATATGCATCGGGTGCATCACAGTGTGGTTCCCGCAGAGACTAACAGTAACTATGGTTTTAATGTG
>JBMZDT010000209.1:0-4698 GCA_049614505.1 Leucothrix sp. | reverse complement strand
AAGACGGTGCTTGAGCACCCCTTCATTTGCCGTGAGCCTGGTTCTGGTACTCGAGAGGTCATTACGGATTATCTGCAAGAATCGGGTTTGGAAAGAAACCTGCTTAAATCTTGTTTAGAACTAGGTAGCCCTGAATCGATTAAGGGCGCGATTGAGGCGGGTATGGGTGTTTCCATCTTGTCCAGCGTGAGCATTGCAAAAGAGCTTAAGTTGGGAACGCTACAGGCTATTCCATTAAACCCGCCATTGCAGCGTGAGTTTTCGTTTGTAAGACAGCGTCAAAAGTTTAAAGTCAAAGCAATGGATGAGCTATTGGAGTTTGCACGCAGCTACTGTTCGTCTGGAAAGCCTATTATTAGAACTTAAATTATCAACTCAAGTGACAGCACCCATACTTTCAATGTAAATTATAGGCTCATGGATGAGTAAGTGATTTGTGAAATAAGGTGTGGGTGTGAGCTTGGGTAGCCGATGAGAATAGCTGCTATTCGTTAGATCGTCATTAGTTTTCAATCCCCTGATTGTGTGCGACATTACCTTTGTTAGGTATTATCGAACGTTATCCCTCGCTTGATGCTTTATTAGATGCTGATTGACTGTGACAATCAGTTAATGAAAGTGTACCTAAAGCCATAAAACGACTATCTTTCTCCCATGTAATGATACAAGATGAGGAACTACTCTAGCTGTGTCTAACACTAACTGAGTGAGTACGTCTCAAAAGGCAGGGCTGCCGTAACATTGTAAACGCGCTTGAGTTGCTGTTCAGGCATACTTACAAAACTATCAGAACGATAACAAATGATTAAACTGATCAATGATTGGTATACACGTCACTTTTCCGATCCACAGGTGGCTATTCTGGCATTTTTGCTGTTGCTGGGATTTGGGGTGGTATACTTTGCTGGGAATCTACTAACTCCGTTATTTGCGGCAGTGATTATTGCGTACCTACTGGATGGGGCGGTGGTATTCCTGCGGCGTTTTAAGATACCGCAGTTTATTGCGATGGTAACGACCTTTAGCTTGTTTATGCTGTTTTTGCTCTTGGTGCTGCTGGTGCTTGCACCGCTGATGTTCAAGCAAACAACGCAATTCATGCTTGAAATACCGAGGATGTTAGCTGAAGGGCAGAGTGTTATTATGATGCTGCCTGAAAAATACCCAAATCTTATCTCCCAAGAATTTATCGCTGAGATACTCACTAGCATAAAAAGCAATATTACTGACTCGTCACAGAAATTCGTTAGCCTGTCACTCGCCTCTGCGGTTGATGTGTTTTCGTTCCTTGTTTATTTAGTTGTTGTGCCTTTGCTTGTGTTTTTCTTTCTTAAGGATAAGCGCTTAATCATCTCGTGGTTCCGCAGCTTTTTGCCTCGAGATCGCGCATTGGTTGCAACGGTATGGATGGAAGTTAATGGCAAAATCACGGGCTACGTTCGTGGAAAATTTATGGAAATCTTGATTATTTGGGTTATTTCCTACATCACTTTCCTAATTTTCGGCCTAAATTATGCACTACTGCTTTCATTCTCTGTTGGGGTTTCTGTACTAATACCCTACGTTGGAGCTGTTGCGGTGACACTGCCTGTGGCAATTGTGGCGTATTTTCAGTGGGGCTACAGTTATGAAACGGCCTATGTGCTAATCGCTTATGCGGTTATCCAATTCTTGGATGGTAACTTACTAGTGCCATTATTATTTTCTGAAATGGTGAATTTGCACCCTGCTGCGATTATTATGTCAGTGCTTTTCTTTGGTGGTCTCTGGGGCGTTTGGGGGGTGTTTTTTGCTATTCCTTTGGCTACCCTAGTACATTCGGTGATGAATTCATGGCCGCGTCGTACTTATGACGACTGAGTGATTGGTTGAACCTCTCTTTTTAGGACTGATATGTATACTATTGCCCGTGCATTGTTATTTCGACTATCCGGTGAAACGTCTCATGATGTCACCTTAAAAGCCTTAACCATTGCTGATCGCTTAGGTTTGGTGAATCTGCTATTTGGTGCTGCTAAGCCCTCTGCAACGAATGCAGCGGTCGAGGTCATGGGTATCCGTTTCCCGAATAAAGTAGGTCTTGCCGCTGGGCTAGATAAAAACGGCGATCATATCTTGGCAATGGCTAATTTAGGGTTTGGGTTTGTTGAGATTGGAACCGTTACGCCGTTGCCCCAGTTAGGCAATCCTAAACCTCGTTTATTTCGGCTCCCTCAAGCACAAGCAATTATTAATCGTATGGGGTTTAATAATAAAGGTGTGGATCATTTAGTGGAGAATGTGAAACAAGCGCGCGCCACAGGTTTTGATGGCATTATTGGAATTAATATTGGCAAAAATGCGGTAACCCCTGTTGAGAAGGCTCAAGATGACTACTTGATTTGTTTAAAGAAGGTTTACCCCCATGCCTCTTACATTACGATTAATATTTCATCACCTAATACACCGGGTTTACGTAGTTTACAATATGGTGAAGAGTTAAAAGGGTTGCTGCTAGCACTTAAAGACGAGCAAAAAGACTTAGCGGAGTCTACCGGGCGTTATGTGCCGCTGGCCGTCAAAGTAGCTCCTGACTTAACTGAAGCAGAAGTGGAAGGCATTTCAGCCTGTTTGCTGGCAGCCAATATTGACGCTTTAATTGCGACCAACACGACGTTAAAACGCGATAAGGTTGATGGTCTACAATATGGCGATGAGGTAGGAGGGCTGAGTGGTGCGCCTGTGACGGAGCAGTCAACACAGATTATTGCGATGTTTGCCAAACACTTAAATGGGCAGTTACCGATCATCGGTGTTGGCGGTATTTTAAGTGCAAAAGACGCTCAAGAAAAAATTGAGGCAGGCAGTGATTTAGTGCAAGTATACTCTGGGTTTATTTATAAAGGGCCCGCATTAGTTAAAGACTGTGTAAAGCAACTTGAACGTTAGGTTGAGCGGACTTATAACGGAGCAATAATGAATTCCGGTAATACTCACATTAACTCACTTAAAAAACGGTCACCGCCACTTATCATGGGGGTGCTCAATGTCACGCCGGATAGTTTTTCTGATGGTGGTCAGCATAACGATGTTGAAGCGGCCGTTAGGCATGCGCTGCTAATGGTAGAGCAGGGCGCTAATATCATTGATATTGGAGGGGAATCAACACGACCTGGTGCTGAGACTATCGATACTGCTGAGCAGCAACGACGAGTGCTGCCGGTCATTGAAGCGCTGCGTAAGGTGCTTCCAGAAGGTTTTCCTATCAGTATTGATACCACGGATAGTGAAGTTGCTCGCTCTGCAATTGCGGTGGGTGTGAATTGGTTAAATGACATATCAGCGGCAGAAGAGTCTAGTGAAATGTTAGATTTGGCTGCTAAGCATGACCTGCCGATTGTATTAATGCACCGGCAAGGTAAGTCGGCCACAATGCAAGAAGCGCCATATTATGACGATGTGTGTACGGAGGTAGTGACTTACCTGTTGCAACGTGCTGAAGTGGCGATGCAAAGTAGCGTAGCAAAAGAGCGGATTATTCTAGACCCAGGTATTGGTTTTGGTAAATTATTTGAACATAATCTGTCTTTGCTGAAAGGTCTGCCATCGCTTTGCCAGCAAGGCTTTCCTGTATTATTAGGCACAAGTCGAAAACGTTTTTTATCCACTATTTGTGATGAGCGTGACGCCAGCAAGCTGGGGGTTGCAACGGCTGCCACTACTGCATTAGCCGTTCAATCAGGAGTACAGGTCGTGCGTGTGCATGATGTCATTGAAAACCGTCAAGCGGCTGATGTTGCTTGGGCTATCCAAAATAACCCTCATCCTTAGGACTTTCATGCCTTTTATAAAATATGGCTCAGCCATCCTTGGTTATATTATTTATGGCTTTTGGGGGGCGATTATTGGCTTCTTTATAGGTGCTTGGCTGACGATGAAGTTCAGGCGTAGCAGTGCAGGATTGTTTGGTTTAAATCCAAAACGTCGTCAAGAACGCCAGCAGACATTTATTAATACCGTGTTTATGCTAATGGGCAAGTTAGCAAAGGCTGACGGGAGGATTTCTGAGGCTGAAATAGCGCAGGCTGAGGCATTTATGGCCCAGTTGGAAATGACGCCTGAACGCAGAAAAGCGGCTATTGCGTTGTTTAAGCAGGGTTCGCAACCTGATTTTTCAGTGGATCAGACGATTAAAGCGTTCCTTTCATCCTGTGGTGATGCTGCAAATTTAAAGCAGCTGATGGTTATGTATTTACTCGGCGCAGCTTTAGCAGATGGTAAAATTGTAACCGAGGAGCAGATGCTACTCAAAGATATTGCATTAAAGCTGGGCTTTTCTGAGCAATCCTTTCAGCAACTCTTGATGATGGTTCAGGCACAAAGCCAGTTTTCTGGGGGGCGTTATCACTCAGGGCAATCCCGAGGCTATTCGCCTGCTCAAGAAGCGGCAGATTCATTGGCATTAGCGTATAAGGCGCTAGGTGTAGAAAAGGATGTGAGTGATTCGGCGTTGAAGAAAACCTATCGTAAATTGATTCGTGAGTTCCACCCTGATCGCTTAATGGGGCAGGGTTTGCCAGAAGATATGATTAAAGTGGCTACGGAGCGCTCAAAAGAAATTCAGGCGGCTTATGATTTGATTAAGAAAAGCCGGGGCCTCAATTAAACGCCTTGTGCGATTCTGTGATTTTTACTATTAGGGTCTCTTTTGTGAAATCA
>JBMZDT010000208.1:0-4711 GCA_049614505.1 Leucothrix sp. | reverse complement strand
TCAAATTTTGCAGTTACAAAATGCAACCGCTCAGCAATGAAGACCAACAAGAAGTGTTGCAGGAAGTGGGCATTAAACTCCTCAACCGACACAAGCAGCTAACAGGCAATTGCAACGGTTGGTTGTTTACCATTGTGCGCAATGAGATTATTGATCAGCTGCGTAAACAAAAGAGCCGCCCAACGTTATTGGAGCCCGATAACAACGGTAATTTGGTTGAGGTACAGCCGCAATACCCTGCAGAAGTGCTGCATCATAAAAACCTGTTTCACGAAACCGAGTGCATCGAAAAGGTATTTGATGAGATTGAAAATCAACCAACGGGTGGTGAGGATCTCTCTATTTATACTAGCTTCGCAATGGGTAAGAGCAATGGCGAGATTGCTGAGGAAACAGGACGTACCGCAGGTGCCATCGCCAAGCGCATTTCCATATTACGCCAACGCGTAAAGCAACTTAAACAAGCGCTTTGCTAAGCTAAGGATCGATATTATGACAAGCAGCAACGGCGATAATCAGGATGATCAAAAACAATGGGAAGCGGTGCTTTCAGGTGAGCGTTTACCCGTTAAGCATAGCCAATCTGAGCAGGAAGCGGATGCTATCAGGCAAGTATTGGTTTGGCGGCATGCAAAGCAAATTCAATCACCACAAACCCCAGATGACGCCGCAGCTTTTTATGAGCACCTACATAAGGTTCAGAAGCAGCGCCAGCGCGCCAGTTACTTACGCTGGTTAGCAATTGGGTTGGTCAGTGCTGCATTATTGGCTTTGATTGGCTTTGGGTTATGGCACTTGCTGGCCGATAAAGCGAGCCAAACGTCCTTTACCCAACCGCCCAAACAAAGCACGACAACATTGCCCAAAGCACTGTCCCTCATTCCAGAGCTTGTTGAGATCCCAGCAGGGAACTTTGTTATGGGCTGTACAGCAGGTTGGGATGACTCAGCAGGCGGCTGCCGCTCTAATGAACATCCACCACACGAGGTCAATATCAAAGCATTTCGTATGGGGCGTTACGAAGTCACGATTGGTCAGTTTAAGCACTTTGTGAAGAACACTGGCTATCTAACGGTGGCAGAGCAAGATAATCAAGGTTGCTCTATTGCAGATCCTGAAAAACTGGGTAGCTGGATTGTTGACCCTGAGCTTAACTGGCGCTCCCCGGGTTTTGTGCAAACTGATTCTCACCCCGTGGTGTGTATCAGCTGGAAAGACACACAGCAATATTTGACATGGCTGAATACCACCACCCAAAATAACTATCGCCTACCCACCGAAGCTGAATGGGAATATGCCGCTCGTTCAAAGCGAGTCACAGCCTATCACTGGGGTGATGAAGGCGACCGACGTTTTGCAAACTACCAAGGTGTAGCTGCAAAAGACAATTGGCCAAACACCGCGCCTGTCGGTCTTTACTCAAGCAATGATTTCGGCCTACATGATATGGCTGGAAACGTTTGGGAATGGACCGCTAGCTGCTGGCGTGAGAACTACAAAATACCCGAGGTTGCAGCTGAAAACTGCAAGGGCAATAGCGCGAGACGCGCGAGACGTGGTGGTGGCTGGGATAACAGCGCACCCAGTATTCGCTCGGCGTATCGCAGCTCAGGTAGTGCAGGAGAGCGCAGCTATTTGTATGGGTTTCGGGTTGCGCACGATTACTGATAAATCGAATGTTGAGCTACGCCTGCGCCTGCTCAACAATCGGCATACGTGCTACAGCCCAAACGCTCTCCTTCAATTGCGTAAACAATCGCGCGGCATCATCTTTGCTAGGCAACCCAAATGCCTGCTGCACGACCGGATTACTTTCTTGCTTAAACTCATCAACTAAGCTTTCTACCGCCTCAGCCTGAGCAATACGAACCTGTTCCTGCTCGGCTTCACTTAACTGCGGCATAATCCATTGATGGATATCCCAAGACAGCGACGCATGCCCCATTTCTTCCTCAGTAATATGGCCAATCACTTGTCGGAATACACCAAGCTGCGCATGCTCGCTTTGCCATAAACCACACGCTGCTGCGAAGGTTTCATTCACACAGCCTTCAACAGCATTTTCTAACGCAATTTCATACAGCGAGCGCAGGCAAAAGTCATCCACACTAACCTCAGGCATTTCAGCATCAAAAGATGCTGCCAGAAGTGCTGCCATTTCAGAGTGCCGTGTCTCTTCGAGCATGGCTTTGCGAGCACGAGTGATCAATTCAGCAGGGGCATTGTAAGCTTCAAGCTCACGACTCAAATAATAAAAGGCGGTGATTGCTGCGGTTTCCATGGCGGTCATATCCGCCAGATACTGGCCAAGCACATTGGGGCTACTTTGAGTATCCGTAAGATGTAATCCATTAGGCAGGCGCCCCGGCACAGGTCGCGCACAAGTATAAGGCGAGTGAAGCGCGGTGTACTCAATATCACAAGATAACAGTGTTGATGGCGTAGGATTCTGCCCTCCGAAGACTGAACTAGAGAAGGAACGGTTGACCGTTTTACAGTGACTAGCGGCAAAACTTTCCAGCTTCACAAGGTCACTCGTGTTCCCAATGCGCTGCTCCTCAAAGGTTGTCTTGCAGAGTGCTAGGCATTGTTTGGCACTAAGGGGCGTTTTTTGTAACGCTATTTGGGCTGAATAGTTTTGCTTAGCGGATTTTTTGCTGGTTTTACCCGATCGGCAAGGGTCTGCGACCTTGGCGACTTCTTTTATTTCCGTTGCTTTTTCAGGTTTGGTTTCAGTCGCTACACAGCTGGTTGCACCTGCCAGTGGTAACGCCGCAATGACCGCATTACGTAAAAGATGATTAAATTGAGTTTGGTTCATATCACTGCTCCTCCTAGATTTGTTATTTATTTGATCATTTTATACCACCATTAGTTCAGAGTCCTTGCCAAGCTAACCTCCCACAATCCTTATCTAGAGTTTTTTTCATCAATACCAGCACTTTGCGTTAAAATACCCAGCAACTAAAATAATCTGTGACTCAGTCCATGTACTCTCTGCTAATTTTATTCTTCCTAATTGCGTTACTGTTTTCCTTTCTGTGCTCACTCTGGGAAGCGGTTTTACTCAGTATTACGCCTTCTTACGCTCAGATAAAACTCAAAGAAGGCACTTCCATTGGCAAGCAGCTACAAGTCTTCAAACAGAATGTCGATCAGCCATTGGCCGCCATTTTAACGCTTAATACCATTGCTCACACTGTGGGCGCGCTGGGTGTGGGTAGTCAGGCTGCGCAAATCTGGGCCGACTCCAATCCAATCATTACAGGCTTTATTGTTCCAGCGGGTATGACGCTGGCAATTTTGGTGTTCTCTGAGCTTATCCCAAAAACATTAGGGGCAAACTATTGGAAGCAATTGTGTAACTTTACCGTTAAGTCACTCGTATTGCTGATCAAAGCACTTTATCCCTTGGTTTGGTTTAGCCAGTTACTAACCAAAATGCTGAAAAAAGACAAAGGCGCTGCGGTATTTACACGCTCTGATTTTCTAGCGATGACAGAGCTAGGCGAGCAAGAAGGCGTGTTTGAGCAAACCGAGTCCCATCTACTGAATAACTTATTACAGTTTAATACGGTACGAGTCAGCGACGTTATGACCCCTCGCACGGTGGTGGTTAACGTCGCAGAAAACAAAACCATTGCTGAGTTTTATGAGGCTAACCAAACGCTGCGTTTTTCGCGGATCCCCGTGTACGAAAAAGATCATCAGGATCATATTCAGGGCTTTATTCTAAAAACTGAGCTATTGCAGAAAATGCTATCCAACGAAGGCGATCAACCTGTTTCAAGCATTATGCGCCCTATTTCAATGGTTAAAGAAGACTACCCTATTCCCGACTTGTTTAATGACTTTCTGGAAAAGAGTGAGCACATTGCTGTGGTAGTGGATGAATTTGGTGGCATGGACGGCATTGTAACGATGGAAGATGTCATCGAAACCATGCTAGGTAAGGAAATTATTGATGAGATGGATAATACAGAGGATATGCGTGAATTAGCGCGACTGCGCTGGAAAAAACGTGCTGAGAAAATCGGCCTCATTGACCCTACAAAATAAAGTAACGTAAGCGGCTAATGCCGCCCGCAATGCTGTTTCACACCCATAAAAAAGCCGCTGTCTCACTCAAGTCGCAGCGGCTTTAGAAAGGTGTCTGATGTTTACTTGTCGTACACAGACTCTTTCTTAAAATGCTTTGCCAGCAAGTAATAAACAACAGCACGTAGCTTATTAGGGTTAGACTTGCCGTAAGTTGTCATGACAGACTCGATTGCTTCGTCTAGCTCAGGGCCATCCGTTAAACCCAGCTTCTTAATGAGGAAGTTGTTCTTAACCGTTGCTAGTTCTTTTTTATCGCTACCTGCAACGCTTGAAGAGTCTTTGTTATAGATAGAAGGTCCGCAACCAATGGTTACCTTTGTTAAGAAATCCATGTCTGGAGTTACTTTACATTTGTCTTTTAAATCCGATGCATACTTCGCAATCAAATCATCTCTTTTGCTCATGATGTCCTCTGCTTTTACATTATTCGTGCATGTACTGTACATTAGTCTGAGGGCTGAGAACAGAACATAAAAGAACCATAAAATTACTTTTATCCGCTTTAAACGAGATTTTTTCCACCTAACTGTATTTTTGAAGTTAGCCGATACACACTTACAGAAAAAGACCGTCATCAGTGAATATGAAATACGACATTATCGGGGATATA
>JBMZDT010000207.1:0-4719 GCA_049614505.1 Leucothrix sp. | reverse complement strand
GGAACTGACGGAAACGGTGGAACTGACGGAAACGGTGGAACTGACGGAAACGGTGGAACTGACGGAAACAGTGCCCCAAAGGCAGGTAATGATAGCTTAACGACTAGTATCAATACGGCTAAAGAAATTAATGTACTAAATAACGACAGTGATCCAGATGGTGACATGTTTGCTATCACCAATGTCACTCAAGGCAGTAATGGTGCCACCATCACAGTTACTTCGGATGGCAACATACGTTACATGCCTGCTAGCGGCTTTACTGGGACAGATACCTTTAGTTATACAATTTCTGATGGTGCCAAAACGGCTACGGCAACTGTCACGGTGACTGTGCAAGCCAAAGACAATGGTTCTGGTAGTGATTGTAATACAGAGTGTACAGTTGCTAACAGCGATGATGTGCTGATGGACAAAAACACGTCAATCTCTATCGATGTACTTGAGAACGATACAGGTGTAGGTTTGCAAATTGTAGAAGTTTCACAAGGTACATCTGGTAATGTTCAGATCAGTGGGAATAAGGTAATCTATACCCCAAGTGTTGATTTTGTAGGAAGTGATGTCTTTTGGTATGCAATTAAAGATGCTACTGGTACCTATAAAACAGCAAACAAGGTTATGGTCTATGTTGATGATGTTAAGTAACTAGCATTCATTAACTAACCATTGGCCAAGGAAGGTCATCTAAGCCGCGAATTCGTTCGCGGCTTTTTTGATTGTGAAATTTGTCTTATGCTTACCTTATTCATTTATAAAAACGTTCAGGACCTTTATGCGATCAGTAAGACAAGCTATTTCAAAAGACTCTTCATTGACTAACAGCCCAGCGTGGAAAGCACTTCAGCACCACCACGCAGAGACGCAGTCGTTGCATATGTTAGATTTATTTGAAGCAGATGCGGGACGGTTTGCAAAATATACCATCACGCATGAAGGCCTGCTGTTGGACTATTCTAAAAATAGAATCACCGAACAAACGCTGCCACTCTTGCTGAATTTAGCAAGGCAAATGGATGTTGAGCAGTGGCGCGACAAGCTACTGTCAGGTGAAAAAATTAATACAACAGAAGGACGCTCAGTCCTGCATACCGCATTACGCAATCGCAGTAATCAAGCGGTTCACAGCGATGGTATTGATGTCATGCCATTGGTTAATGACGAGTTAGGCAAAATGGGCCGCTTCACTGAAAAAGTGCGATCAGGAGAATGGAAAGGTTTCACGGGCAAGCCTATTACCGATATTGTCAATATTGGCATTGGTGGCTCAGACTTAGGGCCGAATATGGTATGCACAGCATTGCAACCTTACGCCAAAAGCAGCCTAAAAGTGCACTTTGTCTCCAATGTTGATGCGCTGCAAATTACTCAAGTATTGGCGCCATTAAATGTTGAAACGACTTTGTTTATTATTGCGTCAAAGACTTTTACCACGCAGGAGACAATCACCAACGCAAATAGCGCAAGGGCTTGGTTTTTAGGGCAAGCCAGCACTAGTGAGGCTGATATTGCCAAGCATTTTGTTGCGGCATCGACTAATGCCAAAGCGGTCAGTGCTTTTGGTATCGATACGGCTAATATGTTTCAGTTTTGGGACTGGGTCGGAGGACGGTATTCGCTGTGGTCAGCGGTTGGTCTGTCTATCATGCTCTATATTGGCATGGATCACTATGAGCAGTTGTTAGCAGGCGCGCATAGTATGGATCAACATTTTGCAAAGCAGCCGCTTGAGTCTAATTTGCCCGTCATACTTGCCTTGTTAGGTGTTTGGTATGCTAATTTTTATAATGCAGAGTCCCAAGTCATTCTGCCTTATGATCATAACCTTGGCTTGCTACCCGCTTATTTAGAGCAAGCCGATATGGAAAGCAATGGTAAATCGGTACGGCGAGATGGTAAAGCAGTTGGCTATTCTACGGGCCAGATCGTTTGGGGGGCTGAAGGAATTAATGGCCAGCATGCGTTTTATCAGCTACTACATCAAGGAACGCGAGTGATTCCCGCTGATTTTATTGCCTCTGTACAATCGCATGCTGATGACCAACACCACGCCGATATTCTAGCGTCTAATTTCTTGGCTCAGACTGAAGCGCTCATGCGAGGTAGGACGTTAGCAGAAACGCAACAAGCCTTGGTGGATGCTGGTGTGCCTGAGGCTGAAGCAGCCATGCGATTGCCACATATGTATTTTGAAGGTAATCAGCCAACTAACTCTATTGTCATGGATAAGTTAACACCTTATAACTTAGGCAGTATTGTTGCGATGTATGAACATAAAATATTTGTGCAGGGAGTGATTTGGAATGTTAACGCTTACGATCAGTGGGGTGTTGAGCTAGGCAAGCAATTAGCAAAAAATGTGCTCCAAGAGCTAGAGAGTGGTCAAGATACTTTCCAGCATGATAGCTCAACAACAGGGTTATTAAACTGGTTTAGAGCAAAACGTTAGATTGTCATGCCCATAAATTATATCAGCCCTACACGTTCTTATTGTGGATGGGCTGAGCGGTAATCTAAGAAAGTGGTAAGTTTGCGGGTAACAAACGATGCCAGATGAGTTGATACGTTTCTGCTGACAGGAGCGTGTCAGCAAAACGGGTAGCGCTGGGTGTAAAAAAGAAAAGCCCAATACCTAAGACGATAATTAAGCTACTGGTGTAGGCATAACGTGTGTCAACCAGCTTGAGCGCTGTCCCAAATGATCGTTTGATGCGCCGATTCATAAAGTCCACGCTGTATAGCTCATCAAGGAGTAGGTGAATGATAAAACCAATAAACACCACAAAGCCAATGAGCCAAGAGGTAAAGTCGTTCTTATCATAAAAATGAGAACAAATGACGGTAGTTAGCAACATAGAAAAAGCCGCTGCAGCCACCGAGTGAATAGCGCCGCGGTGTTTGGTATAAAGGTTGAAAATTTTCCAAAGCCCATAACGAATGGAGCAATAAATCACAATACCAACCGCCCAAAGCTCACTGATCGATAGCGTGTTTTCTTCAGAGAGCACCCATAAAAAGGCAAATATGATGCCTAAGATAGAGAAAATAATACGACTAGGGTGGGAGTAGTGCAGATCAATATCTGGCAGAATGCCCCCAATCGTTCCCATCAGTATCAAAATCATTGCATCTTGAGAGTTGACGAAGCCAACTTGTAAGCAGAGCGTGCTGATTAACCCTGAAGCCACTGCTGCGACGCTGAGATGCGTATTAAAATTAGCCATAATTGGGTGATTCTTTTATCCTAAATCTGACGGTTTTCTGCTTGGTATTGTGCTTTTAGTTGCATGGCATCTTGCTTTGCCTCAAGCCGTTTCTGCTTGCGAACCTTGCGGCTCATTCCCCAAGTGTACAGCGTAGGAATGGTAAATAAAGTGAGAAATGCAGAAAAACCAACGCCCCAAACAATGGCTGTCGCGACAGGCCCCCATAGCAGCGATTTACCACCAATACCCGTTGCCAGCGAGAAAAGCCCTGCAATGGTTGTCAATGTAGTAATCAAAATAGGAACCACGCGGCGGCGTGCAGCAAAGACGGTCGCGTGCACAACACTCATACCTTGATAAAGGCGATCATTTGCTGCTGAAATTAAGACAATGGCTGCATTCACCGCAATACCGATCAGGGCTACAACCCCGTACATTGTGTAAAGACTTAACGGGTTCTGTGTAACGAGCAAGCCAAGAATCACCCCAGTAAATGCCAGCGGTACGGTGGTTAAGATCATAATGGGCTGAAAATAACTTTTAAATTGCGTCCCCAAAATCAGATACATCAAACCCACACCCACTAGAGCGAGCTGTAATAGAGAGTTAATACTGTCATTGATGTCATCAAGCTGGCCTGAGAAGTCTAAGTCCACGTTAGGATATTTGGCTTGATACGTTTCCCAACCTTTCTTGAGAAGATCATTGGCCGTTACTGTATCAATTTGACATTGATTATAATCCCGTTCAGTTTTATTGATCATCGGGCTTAGGCGGCATTCCCAGAAATCTTCTGGTTCAGTCAGTTTAACTAAATCAGCCTCTATGGTGATGGCTTTACGGAAGTTGTAATGACGAATATTACCAAGTGATATTTTCCGAGTATCCGTCACCAATCGGCTCAGTGGAATACTGCCACCTGCGGGTAAGGGCATCCGGAAATCTAATAACTTGCCAATATCATCGGTTTGGGTACGTGCCGATTTGACGCGGACTTGGAGTTTTTCGCCCGCATCCTGCATTTCGGAGACAACTTCGCCGTCCACTAGTAAGCGGATCGTACGGGTAATATCACGAGGATTGAGTCCTGCGCGACGAATCGCATCATGTTTCATTGCTAGCGTGAGTTCCATGCGCCCACGGCTAGCATCATTCGTGATGTCTTTCACGCCCTTAATGCCATTTAACACATTGTATAAATCGGCACTGGCCGCTTGTATGGTGGCGTAGTTATCCCCGCGCACTTTAACGCTAATCGCTTTGCTAGAAGGCGGGCCAGAAGCGAGCCGTAAAAATGAAATGTTTTCAGCGCCAACAACGGATGTTACGTCACTACGCATCCCTTCAATAATCGCATCGACAGGCCTTGCACCCGTGGATAGAGGATTTAAGCTAATAATGATTTGCCCGTACTGGTCACCGTTCATGGGTGCTGTTTCAGTAAACATCAAACCACTATAGGTAGCAACGGATCGAGCATCTTTGGGTAACAGATTTTTCTTAATTTGTTGTT
>JBMZDT010000206.1:0-4727 GCA_049614505.1 Leucothrix sp. | reverse complement strand
TCGGAACCTAAGCATACTACATCTTGTGCCAACCACGGGAATTCCCAAAGAGCCACATTTGGTCGATAAAGGTGCTTTCTTGATAGCCAAGCTTATCCAGAAATTGTGAGGAGAAAAACACGCTATCAGTCAGCGGGTTCCAATCCCATACCCCATCCCCAGATCCCTCTAGGGCAAATTTCCATCGTGCTTCGCTGGCTGATAAGCCGCGTTCTACTTCGCGTTTTGACTCGTTTAGCTGGTCTTGGTAATGACTAATATCAAATAACAGTCGATTGTAAGTTTGCGTCAGATCAGCGATCTCATCTTGATTATTGTTTTCAAGAATGTATTTGGTAGGTTGAGTGGGGTCTTCCATTGCTAGGTACATGGTTTGTTTTAGCTTCAATACGGGATTGATAACAACCAATACAATGCTGATGAGGGAAGCGAGGGTGACAAAGATGGAGATCAGGGCAATGATCCCTAAGGTCTTCCAGGTGTACGCGACAACCATGGCATCGACAGCAGATTCAATTTTTAGGACAATCCAAAGCTTATCATTAGATCCTGCTAAATGCCGTGTTACCTCAATGCTTGGGATACCTTTAGTGATGACTGCACCGACTTCGCCAGATGCCTCATGGGTCGGGCTGACGGCTTCGCCGGAGCGAATAATACAGCCCGCTTTACCACAAATAGAAAACCCTTTAACCATTTCATGGTGTTGTAAGTGTTCAGAAAATTGTTGTGGGTCGGTGATCGTTCCTTGCTTAACTAACAAAGATTCTAAGGTTTCAATGAGTAGTTCAGCATGGCTTTCAGCGACGCGGACTTGTGTTTTTTGGTAGCTGATAACTGATGGAATCAATACAATAAATTCAATTAACAGAATACTAAAGAGCACAATACTGGCCAGTTTGCGATTTAATCCTGATTGAATATTTTTAACTACTTCTGAAAACATTGATAGGTTCATAATGAGTTTTATGGTTAAGCGTATCGTGTCATCATCGACTGTTAGCTTAACCAATGATAAGAGGGGTTGAGCAGTAAATAATCCTGATATAATCCGTTGGGCTAACATTATTGGGCTATAAATATGTTTGTGTTGCACACCTCTAATCGTGCTGAAAACTTGATAGAGCATTTGATCAAAATCTTAGAAACATCACAGCAAGATGTCTTTTCTAAAGAAGTTTTTTTGATTCAAAGTCAAGGGATGGAGCGCTGGTTATCGCAGCAGCTGGCGGAGAAAAAGGGGCTATGGGCTAACTTTGAATACCTGTTTCCCGCACGTTTTTTTAATGATATGTCGCAAAAGCTGGGTTTAAAACTAGAGCAAGATGCTTTTAGCCGGGAAAATCTACTGTGGCATTTTGAAGCGCTTCTGCGAGATATTGCTGACCCTGCCTTACATCCATTAGCTAATTACTTAGTGGGCGAAACTCAGGCGCGAAAGCGGTACCAATTGGCACAACAGTTGGCCTATTTATTTGACCAATATATGTTTATGCGGCCCGATTGGCTGGCTGCTTGGCAGCGCAATGAAACGATTAATACAGCACAAAATAATGAGGTCATTCAACGCAATCAGCAATGGCAGTCAGTGCTTTGGCGGCAGCTGCTTGGCTCACTAGGCCCTGAGCCAGCGGCGCATCGTGGTGAATGTTGGCTGGCGGCAATCGAGCACCTCAACGCTAGCCGATTAGGTGATTTTGCGGGATTATTGCCTGAACGCATTTCTGTGATTGGGATAAATACGTTAACACCGTTGTACTTAGGCTATCTACAAGCCTTATCAAAGCACATTCAAGTGCATTTCTATTTGTTAAATCCTTGTCAGGAGTTCTGGGCGGAAAGCAATAAAACGATTAAGGCTCAGCTCAATCAGCAGGTGGTGCAAAGCTTGTCAGTGAATGCCATTGATGAAGAGCCTATTAACGCTACCTTGGGTTTGTTAGGTCAACAAGGCCGAGACTTTCAGGCGCTGTTACTAGATCAATATGACAATGAAGTCGAAATTTCTTCTTTTGATGCCATTGAAACCGATGGAGAGCTGTCGCTGCTTGCCCAGTTACAGAATGACATTTTATTGAATCGAGCGGGAGATCCTCATTACCAGATAGCTGATACTGACCACAGTATCTCAATTCATGCTTGCCATACACGCCTTCGCGAAATTGAAGTGCTTAAAGATCAGCTGATTGCGAGGTTTGATGCAGACGATGCATTGGATTTGCGAGATGTGGTCGTCATGGCACCTGATATACAAATTTACCTACCCTATATCAACGCAGTGTTTGACGATATGCCGTATGCGGTCGCTGATAGAAGCTTGCGCCAAACCAATGGTTTGCTAGATATCCTGTTACGCTTTTTTGAGTTGAGTCAAAGCCGCTTTATTTGGCATGAAGTATTGGCTGTTTTTGAAGAACCTGTCGTTAGAGAGCGTTTTGGCTTATGTGAAGCAGATTTGTCTATGGTGCGGCATTGGGTGGAAGACACACGCATTCGTTGGGGAGAGTCAGCGGAGCATCGAATCACCTTAGGGATGGATGGGTTTACTGAAAATAGCTGGCAGTCAGGGCTTGAGCGTCTATTGATGGGCTATGCAGTGCCCACTGACGATCAGTTCAGTGATGGCATTTTGCCTTACACTGATATTGAGGGTTCTCAAGCACAGATATTGGGGAGCTTCTATGCGTTTTACAGGCTATTAAAACGCGCTCGAAAGCAGCTCACCCATGCTAGATCGCTTGTGCAATGGTTAAAGGTTTTGCATGACTATTCTGCCCAGTTACTCAGTGATAATAACGATTTACGGTTACAGTGGGATGGTTTAAGAGAGCTCTTTGATGGTTTGGCAGAAACAGCAGCAATGCACCAGCAAAAACTTAGCTTGGAAGTGTTGTTGGAACACTTGAAATCACTGGCAGATGAGCAGAAAACAGCGACGGGGTTTATGCGAGGCCAACTGACTTTTTGTTCTATGTTACCAATGCGCGCGATTCCATTTTCGACAATTGCACTGTTAGGGATGAATGAAGGCGAGTTCCCAAATGTTGATGGGGGGGCAGCATTTGATCTGATGGATCAAGATTTTCGGCGGGGTGATCGCTCACGCCGGGCAGATGAACGCTATCAGTTTTTAGAAACGATTTTATCATCACGCAAGCAATTGCTAATGAGCTATGTCGGGCAGTCTATTAAAAACAATGATGAGATACCGCCTTCGGTCGTGGTTTCGGAGTTATTAGATGCGTTGAATCAGTATTATCATATTCCTCAAAGCAGGGTGTTAACCAAGCATCCCTTACAAGCGTTCAGTCCTCGTTATTTTTTACCTGATTCAGATCTGTTCAGTTATTCTCATAACGCAGCCGAGGTTGCGACAGCCTTACAGCAAACCCGATCACACAGTGACGATTTCTGGTGGCAGGGTGACTTGCTTGCAGCTGATGTGCCAGAGGCGGCAATGCAGGTAGATCTCGATGATTTATTTCGTTTTTTCCACAACCCACAGCGGTACTTTGTTGAAAAGCACCTTCAGCTAAGGACGAAAAATGATACCGACTTGCTGAATGAAACGGAGGTGTTCGAGTTAAATCATCTGGAACGCTATTGGATTGATCAAGAATGGATTGAGCGGCAGCTCTACAGTAAAAGTACTGATGAAAAAATAGATTATTTGCAGCGGTTACGGGCAGAAGGCCGTTGGCCTCCGGGCCCAATGGGCGATCAATTATTCAGAGACATGGAGCAGGAGCTTGATCGCTTCGTTAGTAATGTTCGTGGGCTGGCGATGGGGGCTAAGCTTGAGAATCCGGCGATTGACTACGTACTTGATGGTGGGGTGTTTCAATATCAATTACAGGGAAAATTACGCCATGCCTATCAAAATGGACACCTTTTTTACCGATATGCCAAGTGTAAGCCGAGTGACCAATTAGCGGCGTGGCTAAATCATCTCATTGCGCTTAATGATCCTTTGGTCTCGCCTAGCCCAGTGAATACGTATCTGATGCACAAAGACAGTGCTTGGCAGTTTGAGCCGGTTGCTGAGTCAACAAATTACCTTAGTGCTATGCTCGATATTTATCGTCAAGCGCAAAAAACACTGAGTTCATTAGTCACGCCTGCTGCGTTTGCTTGGGCTGAATCAGAGGCTAAAACCAATAATAGATCTAAAAAAACACCGCTACAAGTCGCTCTAGAGGCGTTTGAAACAGGGTTAGAATACGATAGTGATTGGCAGTTACTTTACCGAACAGGCTCCGCAGAAACGCTTTTTGGGGATGAGGGGTTTAGTTCATCTATCTCATTGATTATAGAGCCTTTGGTTAAATGTCAACGTGCAGTTAGTGTTTGAAATTTTATTAGACATGCTTGAAAAAAATGAGACTGTCCATAGATTAACGTTACTGGCATCTCGACTCTCTGGGTGTTTTGCCAGTACAACTCATTGAATCGTATGGCTTCTAATGGAGAATATGTCATGAACACAATTGATTTAACCCCACTTTACCGAAATAGCGTTGGCTTTGACCGAATGGCTGCATTGTTAGATAATGCACTGAGAACAGATTCGTCAAGTCAAGGTTATCCACCTTATAATATCGAGGTGCTCGAAGAAAACCGCTACAGTATTTCATTGGCTGTCGCGGGGTTTGCTGAGGATGATCTGGATATTAACGTTGAAAAGGGCGTACTAACGGTACGCGGCAAAAAAGCAGATGATAGTGATA